>CAYXQN010000007.1:0-39091 GCA_964466825.1 uncultured Faecalibacterium sp.
CGTATGACCATGGACGAGATGCGTCCCATTCTGTCCGAAATGGACAAGATCAATTATTTCTCTGTTGAGTGCTGGGGCGGTGCTACTTTTGACAGCTGCATCCGTTTCCTCGACGAGGATCCGTGGGAGCGTCTGCGTATCCTGCGTAAGGAACTGCCTCACCAGAAGCTGCAGATGCTGTTCCGTGGTCAGAACATGCTGGGCTACCGTCCGTATGCTGATGACGCAGTCGAGTATTTTGTGCAGAAGTCCGTTGCAAACGGCATTGATGTTATCCGCATCTTCGACGCACTGAACGATGCCCGCAATCTGCAGACTGCAATCAAGGCAGCCAACAAAGAGGGCGCTCATGTTCAGGGCTGCATCAGCTATACCCTGAGCCCGGTGCATAACAACGATTACTTTGCAGAGTATGCAAAGACTCTGGAGCAGATGGGCGCAAACTCCATCTGCATCAAGGACATGGCAGGCCTGCTTACTCCGTATGCCTGCTATGATCTGGTCAAAAAGCTGAAGGATACCGTCAGCATCCCTGTTGATATCCACAGCCATTACACTGCAGGTCTGGCTTCCATGTCTATTATGAAGGGCATCGAGGCAGGTGCAGATATCATTGATACTGCTATGAGCCCCTTGAGCCTTGGTACTAGCCATATGCCTACCGAGAGTCTGGTCGCAGCCCTGCAGGGTACCGATTACGACACCGGTCTGGATCTGAACCAGTTGAATGTGGTCCGTGCATACTTTGCTAAACTGCGCGAAAAGTATATTGCCAATGGTCAGATCAGCCCCAAGTCTCTGGGTGTTGATGCAAACACTCTGCTGTATCAGGTGCCGGGCGGTATGTTCTCCAACATGCTCAAGCAGCTTAAGGACGCTGGCAAGGAAGACAAGCTGGACGAAGTGCTGGCAGAGATCCCCCGTGTCCGTGAGGATGCAGGTTATCCTCCGCTGGTCACTCCCACCAGTCAGATCGTGGGCACTCAGGCTGTGTTCAACGTTATCATGGGCGAGCGCTACAAGATGGTTACAAAGGAGTTTAAGGGTCTGGTCCACGGTGACTATGGTCGCACTCCGGCGCCCATCAGCCCTGAGTTCACCAAGAAGATCCTGGGCGATGAACAGCCCATCACTTGCCGTTTTGCAGATACCTTGGCTCCTGAGATGGATAAGCTGAAGGCTGAAGCCGCTAAGTGGACCACCCAGGAAGAAGATGTGCTGACTTATGCTATGTTCCCGCAGGTCGCACCTAAATTCTTCGACAAGCGCAATGCAAAGATGCAGGGCGTTGATGGTGATCATGTAGACTACAACAATCAGGCACATCCCGTCTGATAGAATCAATGCAAAAGGACCTCCTGGCTTTCAGGAGGTCCTTTTTGGTATAGTGCCATGTTTTACCAGGATTTTGCCATACAAGATTGACATCCTGTGGCAAAAAAACTATAATAAATACAAGAAAACACTTCCAAATGAGGAGGCTTATTTATGAGACGGATCCCGGAAGATCGACTTGCCGAGCTGACGGAACGTGAGTACAAGCTCAACTTTGGTGTTGGCAAAGAGATGTTTGAAAAAATGCTTGTCACTCTGGAAGAAACGTATTGTAGAGAGCATAAAAGAAAGCCTCGTTTTACGAAGATCACAATGAAGGACAAGCTCATCCTCACCATGATCTACCGCCAGGAGTATCGCAGTATGGAGAGCATTGCAAAGGAGTATGAGGTCTCCCTGGATACGATTTCGGATAACATTCACTGGGTGGAACAGTCGCTGTTAAATGCTGACTTACTTGAAACCAGTGTCACCTGCGTTTATAAGACTAATTAAAATGCTCCCCGGCATGATTTTGTCAAATCGTGCCGGGGATTTTTGAACGATGACTGGTTGTTTGCTCAATGTCATGGTTTTGATGACGGATTGCACATCTTGCATTTTTCATCAAAGAATAGTAAAATGGTTTTATATGTATCATAACATGGGTGTGTGTACCCAAAAATGGATACCTATGCGATTTTTGTTGATGAATACCGTACAGAATAAGGAGAGCCTATGATTTTAAGCATGACTGGTTTTGGCAGAGGAACTGCTGTACGCAACGGTCGGGAGATCACTGTGGAGCTGCGCAGTGTCAATTCCCGTTATTTTGAGTATTCTTCTCGGATTCCCCGCACCTGCAGCTATATGGACAATCGGCTGAAAAAACAGCTGAACGAGCGCATTTCCCGTGGCAAGGTCGAATTGAGTATGACCTTGCAGAACGTGGATGTGGCAGACACTGTCGTTGCGGTCAACACGGAACTGGCCCGAAGCTATCAGACGGCAATGAATGAGCTTGCAGAGGAACTTGGAATCAAAAACGATCTTTCTACTGGGATCCTGAGCCGATTTCCCGATGTTTTATCCACACGGCATGCGGACATTGACGAAGAACAGCTTTGGGAAGATGTATCCGCTGTCACTGCTCAGGCACTGGACCGTTTTGTTGAAATGCGTGCGACCGAAGGTGCAAAGATGAAAGCAGATGTGGAGTCTCGTCTCGGCCATCTGGAAGAATGCGTTGGTCAGGTGGAACAGCTGAGTGCCGGCCGTGTGGAATCTTACACGACCCGCCTGTACGAGAAGCTCAAAACCATTCTGGAAGATCGCGATATTGACGACAGCCGTATTCTGACAGAAGCCGCCATCTTTGGTGACAAGACCGCTGTGGATGAGGAAACTGTTCGTCTGCGCAGCCATATTGCTCAGTATCGAGAGATCCTCCAGACGGACGAGCCTGTGGGTCGTAAGCTTGATTTCCTTACACAAGAGCTGAATCGTGAGACGAACACGATTGGTTCCAAGTGTCAGGATTTGGACATCACACGCATCGTAGTGGATATGAAAGCAGAAATCGAGAAGATCCGTGAGCAGATCCAGAATCTTGAGTAACTGCATAGACTTTTGGAGGAATCTATGAAATTGATCAATATCGGCTTTGGCAACATGGTCAGCGCAGGGCGTGTTGTGGCGGTCGTCAGCCCGGATTCGGCTCCGGTCAAACGACTTGTCAAAGAAGCGCGTGAACGCGGCATGTTGATCGATGCGTCCTATGGGCGCAGCACGCGTGCAGTGCTGATCATGGATTCTGATCATGTTGTGCTCTCTGCACTTCAGCCAGAAACTGTGGCGAACCGTGCAGCAGGGCAGGAAGGAAAATCGACAATCGAGGAGGAGCATACTCATGGCGAATGATAAATATCTGTTCGTCGTTTCCGGCGCAGCTGGCACTGGTAAAGACAGCGTTGTAAAAGCACTTCGTGAAGCACACCCCGAAATCGAAAAGACTGTCTCGGCAACGACACGCGCCCCCCGCCCAGGCGAACAGGAAGGCGTGGATTACTACTACCGCACACTGGATCAATTCAAGTCATTGATTAACGATAACCAAGTAGTGGAATATAACTATTACAATGGTAACTACTACGGTACTCTGCGTGAAGAAGTTGATCATCGCCTGGCGGAAGGCAAGTTGGTAGTTTTGGTTATTGATGTTCATGGCGCTGAAAACATCCGCCAGATGTTCCCGGATGCAACAACGATTTTCCTTCTGCCACCTTCGGAAGAAGAACTGGAGCGCCGTCTGCGCGGCAGAGGCACTGAAACAGAGGAGAGCATTCAGGAACGCTTGGCAACTGCGCAGCATGAGCTTGCAGAAAAGGATAAGTTTACTCTGACGCTTGTGAATGATGACGTTGCCAGCTGTGCGCTGAAATTGTATCAGACGATTTGTCAGCGTGCAGGTCTGACATACTAAATGATAAGGAGCTGGATCCATGCCCAAGACGGTGGGTGTTGCTGTCAGCAATGCAACGTTCCATTTTGATAAACTATACACTTATGCTGTTATGCCCGAACATCAAAATGAGATTCGTCTTGGCAGTATGGTTCTGGTGCCTTTTGGCAAAGGCAGTCGTGCCCGCATGGGCGTTGTACTTGCCTGTGACGCTGAACCAGAAAACTCAAAGTTAAAGTTTATTTTTGATGTAGCCCCGGCTTCGGCATGTCTGACACCAGAGCTTCTGCGGCTTGTACACTTTTTAAAGGAACGTACATTTTGTACCTATTACGAGGCAGTCAAGGCGGTTATCCCTTACGGTGCACAGTATAAACCAACTGTCGCTTCCGACGGTGTAACACCGGTCTTGCAAAAGCAATTGACCCGTCACACTGAAAACTCTTATCGTTTGATCGGGCAGCTTCCGCAAAAACCGAAGCCTACTGCAAAGCAGCTTGCTGCCGTAGCACTGCTCAGTGGGAGTGTTCGTACCCAGAACGAACTGGAGGAAAAAGGAATCAGCAAGTCCGTCTTGGATAATCTGTGCGCAAAAGGGATCCTGGAGTGCAGCAAGATAAACAAATCCATCGATTTGTATGCATCGATTCCGCTCAAAAATGAGCAGATCGAGTTGACTGCTGAGCAACAGAACGCATACACATCGCTATTGCCCAAGCTGGAAGATTCAGCGCCTCATTCAGCATTGCTTTACGGTGTGACCGGAAGCGGAAAAACACTGGTCTTTCTTAAACTGATTGAACACTGTCTTATGTTAGGCCGCAAAGCACTTGTTTTGGTTCCTGAGATCAGTCTGACACCGCAAATGATCTTACGGCTTAAAAGCCAATTTGGCCGGCGGGTTGCAGTGCAACATTCAGCGCTCAACCATACAGAGCGGTTACTACAATGGCAGATGATCCAGGATGGCGGTGCTGACATTGTCGTGGGAACCCGCAGCGCGGTCTTCGCTCCGTTGGAAAACATCGGACTTATCATCATCGATGAAGAACAGGAGCACACCTACCGTTCGGAGTCTTCACCACGCTACTCTGCTCATGAGGTGGCGAGGCAGCGTGCTGTCGAAAATGGGTCTTTGTTATTGCTTGCCAGTGCGACCCCTAGTACCGAAAGCTTCTACACTGCTCAAAACGGTCGAACTCAGTTGGTTCGGCTGACACAGCGTTATAGCGGAAATCCATTGCCTAAAGTGCAGATCGTGGATATGCGTGCTGAGCTTGCTGCTGGAAATCCTCGCGAGATCAGTCTTGCAATGGAAGATGCGATCCGTCGGAATATTGATGCTGGCAAACAGACGATACTCCTGCTCAACCGCAGGGGATACCAGACTATGGCGCAATGTGATGACTGCCGGGAAGTCCTCAAATGCACTCGCTGCAGTGTGCCGATGGTCTACCACAAGTCTACTAAAAAAATGCTATGTCATTACTGCGGCAGTCAGATGGAGCCTATAAGCCGGTGCCCTTCCTGTGGGGGTAAGCTGCAGTACCGTGGTTTTGGAACGCAAAAAGCGGAGGAAGAACTGGAAAGGCTCTTTCCAGTAGCCCGTGTGCTGAGGATGGACCAGGACTCCACTGCAGCAAAGAATGCACATGAGCGGCTTTTGGCTGAATTTGCAAATCACAAATATGACATCATGGTCGGTACCCAAATGGTTGCAAAGGGACTTGATTTTGAAGACGTCACCCTTGTAGGTGTTTTGGGCATCGACTCCCTGTTATTTGCACAGGGGTTCCGTGCGTATGAGAATGTGTTCAGCCTGATCACACAGGTGGTCGGACGGAGTGGAAGGTCGAAAGACCCGGGCTTTGCCATCATTCAAACGACAGACCCTGATAATCCAGTACTCAATCTTGCAGCCGCTCAGGATTACGATGCATTCTATGAGCAGGAGATTGCATACCGAAAACTTGGACTATATCCACCTTTCTGTAGTCTGTGTGTTGTAGGCTTTGCCGGAAGTAAGGAGCTTGAGGTGGCTCGTGCAGCCGCGCGATTTGCATCCCTTTTGGCGCAACAAGCTGCACAGTGCCCGGATCTTCCGTTACGGGTGCTTGGGCCTACACAAAGCAACATCGAAAAAATCAATGACACCTATCGCTATAAGCTCACTGTTAAGTGTCGCAATGATCGAAAATTCCGAAATTTGATGCGTGACACATTAGAACTCTACGAAAAAGAAAAGCTTCCGTCCCATGCAACGGTCGTTGTTGATCTGCATTCAGACGGAGATATTTAAGATTTTTTATGATTTGGGAGGTAATTCCATATGGCTATCCGTAATGTTGTAAAAGAGGGCGACCCGATTTTGAATAAGGTTTGCCGTCCGGTGACAAATTTTGATGATCGTCTGGCTACTCTGCTGGATGATATGCGTGAAACGATGATTGCAGCTGATGGTGTTGGTCTTGCAGGTCCGCAGGTCGGTATGCTGCGCCGTGTTTTTGTTGTGTGGGATACTACTGATGCTCCGGAAGAGATCACTCCCGATTACGAATACAAGTTTATCGATTTTGTCAATCCGGAGATCCTCGCAGTTTCTGAGGAAGAAGAAACCGCTTATGAAGGTTGCCTGTCTTTCCCGGGCCACAATGGTGCCGTAACTCGTCCGATTGCTGTCAAGGTCCGTGCACAAGATCGCCATGGCGAGTGGTTTGAGCTGGAAGCAGAAGATCTTCTCGCACGTTGCATCCAGCACGAAAACGACCACCTGGATGGCGTGACCATCATGGAATCCAGCGAGTTCTTCTATGAGGATACAGAGGAAGGCAAAAAGGAAGCTCAGAAAGCGAAAGGAAATCACTGATGCGAATTTTGTTCATGGGCACTCCAGACATCGCCGCAGAATGTCTGAAGGCTTTATATGCTGCCGGGCATGATATCTGTGCGGTGTATACCAGACGGGATAAACCTGTTGGCCGCAAGCAGGTACTGACTGCGCCTCCTGTAAAGGAAGTTGCTTTGGAACACGGAACAACTGTATTCCAGCCGCGTACTTTGAGAGATGGCAGTGAAGACGCAAATATCCGTGCACTGGAGCCGGACTTGATCGTTGTTGTTGCTTATGGCTGCATTCTGCCCGCCGCTGTGCTGTCCATTCCCAAATACGGGTGCATCAATCTGCATGTTTCGCTTTTGCCTAAGTATCGTGGCAGTGCCCCGGTACAGTGGTCTGTTCTTAATGGCGACAGCGAAACCGGCGTTTCGATCATGCAGATGGATGAAGGTCTTGACACAGGTGATGTGCTATGTTGCGAAAAGATTGCGATCGATCCGGAAGAAACCAGCGGCGAACTGTTTGATCGTGTAACTGCAGTTGGTGCACAGGTCTTGTGCGAGACCATTCCGGCCATTGCTGCGGGCACACTGAATGCGGTTCCCCAGCAACATGAAAACGCCACAGTGGCTCCGATGCTCAGCAAAGAGATGGCACAGTTTGAACTGACAGATACTGCAGAGCATATCCACAATTGGGTGCGTGGTATGAACCCATGGCCCGGTGCATGGTTTGTAACTTCTGCAGGGAAAAAAGTAAAAGTAATGGAATGTCGTGTGACCGGATCGAACGGCGATGCTCCGGGAACGGTTTTGGCAACAAAGCCGTTGACCATTGCCTGTGGTGAAGGTGCTGTCCAGCTGCTTCGTGTGGTTCCCGAAGGCTCTAAGCCGATGGACGGCAGCGCTTTTGCAGCTGGCCTGCGATTGAAAGTGGGGGATCATCTCTGATGGGAGCTAATCCTCGTGCTGCTGCTGTTGCAGCACTCGTCCGACAGGAGCAAGACGGGTTTTCCAATCTGGTCCTGGATGCAGAACTGAAACGTCAGACTTTTGATGCCCGCGATAAAGCATTTGCCAGCGCGATTTTTTATACAGTGCTGGAGCATCGCGGCACATTGGATTATATCCTGGAACAGTTTTTGCCGAAGGGTCTGGCTAAGCTGGATGCCCCTGTGCGGGAGATCCTTCGTTCTGCGCTTGCGCAAGCACGCTATATGGATGTTCCGGTCTCGGCAGCTGTAAATGAAGCAGTCAAACTCACACGTTTCTTCAAGAAATCCAGTGCGTCCGGTCTTGTTAATGCAGTGCTGCGCCGTGCTTGCAGTTTTGAGCTGGAAAATGCCACGTTTACAGATGACATCCAGCGGTTGATGGTCCTCGGTTCCGCAGGGCCGGATGTGGCAGCATTTCTGCATAAAAACTATCCGGAGGAAGCCCTGGAGATTCTGACGCAAAACGCTGACGAAGGCTCAACCAGTCTCCGTGTCAATCCACTAAAAACGACGGTTGAGGAGCTTGCAGGATTATTGACGGCCCAGGGAGTACATGATGTACGGCCAGGTCCTGTATCAGGTAGTCTTCTGGCAAAATTTGAAGGGAGTCCCGCTGAGAATGAATGGTTTCGCAAAGGGTATTATCATGTCGAAGGCCAAACGAGCCAGCTTGCAGCACTATGCATGGAAGCGCAGCCGAATGAGACCGTTTTGGATTTGTGCGCTGCTCCGGGCGGCAAGACAATTCTTCTGGCCGAACAGATGCAGAATACTGGTAGTTTGTACAGTTGTGATGCAGCAGAAAATCGAGTGAGATTGATCCGAACCGCAGTCGAGCGGATGGAACTTACAAATGTAATACCGCTTTGCAATGATGCTACAAAAACCAACAGCGCCTTGCCAAAAGCAGACCGAATTCTTACAGATGTGCCTTGCAGTGGTCTTGGAATCCTAGCGAAAAAACCGGATTTGCGATATAAAAAATTGGAGCCGGCCCGTCAGGCAGAATTGTTGTCGACACAGTCGGCGATTCTGGATACCGCAGCACAGTTGTTGAAACCTGGTGGACGGTTGGTCTATTCGACCTGTACGATCGATCCTGCTGAGAATCAGCAGCAAATCAAAGCATTTATCTCTAGACATCCGGATTTCTGTGTCGTAACGCCTTCGGTCAAACTCCCGGTGGGCATGTCTGTAAGTGAATACGGCGTGCTCTCGGTTCCGAGCCGGACTGGTATGGATGGCTTTTTCCTTTGTGCAATGCAGAAAGCACGCTGAATCAGCTGCAATCAACCATCCGGCTGATTCGTATCATATATAGGAGAATACTATGGAACAAAAACGCTGCATTTCCTCGCTGACATTGGAACAGCTCTCTGCAGAGCTCAAATCCATGGGACAGCCTGGATTTCGTGCAAAACAGATCTTCCATTGGCTGCATCAAAAGCTTGTAACAGATTTTGATGCAATGTCGGACCAGCCCAAGACCTTATTGGCTAAGTTGGCTGAAAGCTTTTATATTGCGGCTCCTCAAATCGAGCGCCGCCAGGAAGCCAAGGATGGTACTGTAAAGTATTTGCTGCGTATGGCAGACGGCAACTGTATTGAGACGGTTGTAATGCGCTACCATTACGGAAACACAGTCTGCGTTTCCACACAGGTCGGCTGCCGTATGGGATGCCGTTTCTGCGCTTCCACTCAGGCAGGGCGTGTACGTAATCTGGAAGCGGGCGAGATCTGTTCGGAAATCTACACCGCCCAAAAGGATATCGGAGAGCGGATCTCTCATATCGTTTTGATGGGCATTGGCGAACCGCTGGATAACTTTGATGAAGTGATGCGTTTCCTGGAGAACATTTCCTCTCCGGAGGGGGTCAATATTGGTATGCGAAATATTAGCCTGTCCACCTGTGGTCTTGTTCCCAAGATCGATTTGTTGGCAGAACGCAAACTGCAGTTGACATTGTCTGTTTCTCTGCATGCACCAAACAACGAGATCCGCAGTGGTATGATGCCGGTCAACGATGCATATCCCGTGGAGCAGCTGATCCAGACCGTGCGGCGTTATCAGGATGTCACCGGCCGTCGCATCAGTTTTGAATACTCTATGGTGCGGGGCGTCAACGATTCTGATGCCTGCGCAAAGCAGTTGGCCGATTTGATTCGTGGTATGGGTGCGCATGTCAACCTGATTCCTATTAACCCCGTAGATGGCAGTCCGTATTCCGCTACAGATGCCGCAAATGTCCGCCGCTTTCAACAAAAGCTTGAAAGTCTTGGTGTCAATGCTACGGTCCGGCGCCGCCTTGGCAGTGAGATCAGCGCTGCCTGTGGCCAATTGCGCAGGGACGAAATGAACGGCAAGATCTAAAACGAGGGAGAAACCTATGAAACTTGCAGGAAAAACGGACGTCGGGCAGGTCCGTCAGGATAATCAGGATGATTATCGTGCTGGTGAGCTGCCAGGCAATGCTGTGTGGGCATTGGTGTGCGACGGTATGGGAGGTGCGCGCGGCGGACGAGAGGCGTCGCAAACTGCTTGCGACGTGATTGAAAGCTGCTTCAAAGATCATTACGGCAAATGCCTTCCAGGCGAGGAAGAAAGCTTTTTGAAAAAGACGCTTATAAGTGCAAATCGTGCAGTCTTTCAAAAAGCGATGAAGGACGAATCCCTTGCAGGCATGGGGACAACTGCAGTATGTGCACTGGTTCGTTCCAGTAAAGCATATCTGTGCCATGCGGGTGATTCCCGTGCATATCTGTATCGGGATGGTCAGCTGCTTCAGATAACACACGATCACTCCTATGTTCAGGAACTGGTGGATTGCGGCACGATCACGCAGGAAGAAGCGGAACAACATCCGCAAAAGAACATCATCACCCGAGCACTGGGCGTAGATTACCGCCTGGAACCGGATTTCACATCCATTGAACTTCAGGAGCAGGATATGCTGTTGCTCTGTTCCGATGGTCTGACCAATGCGGTTCGAAAAAATCAGATCGAGCAGCTGCTGCATAGCGGATCTTTTTACGATCTGCCTGATCAGCTTGTTCGGACCGCCAATGAAAATGGCGGCTCTGATAATATCACTGCACTGCTGCTAAGTGTAGGATCAACGGAGGTACACAATGGATAATCTGATCGGCAAGCGACTGGACGAACTGTACGAAGTGCGAGAGTTGATCGGATCTGGCGGTATGGCAAATGTCTACAAGGCTGTCATGGTGGGACAAAACGGCCCCGTACCAGAAGGCACTGTGGTTGCCGTCAAGGTCCTTCGGCAGGAGTATATGCATGATCCGGATCTGGTCCGTCGATTCAAGAATGAGTCCAAGGCGATTTCCTTACTCAATCATCCTAATATTGTCAAAGTCTACGATATCTCAGTCAGCGATGAACTGCAGTATATTGTGATGGAATATGTGGATGGTATGACATTGCGTGCGTACCTTAATGAACGAGGCGGAAAAATCTCCAGCCGAGAAACGGTGCACTTTATCTCTCAGATCCTGAAAGCTTTGGAGCATGCCCATGCCAATGGTGTCGTACATCGCGACATCAAGCCTCAGAATATTATGTTGCTGGATAATGGTCAGCTGCGCATGATGGACTTTGGCATAGCCAGAGTTTCAAGAGCCGATAATACAATGATCGTTGGCAAGGCTATGGGAAGTGTGCATTATATCAGCCCGGAGCAGGCAAAGGGTGACGAGACCGACCGAACCAGCGATATCTACTCGGTAGGTGTCATGATGTACGAAATGCTCTCTGGGCATTTGCCATTTGACGCAGAAGATGTTGTAGAAGTTGCACTGAAGCAGATTTCAGACCAGCCCAAGTCGCTGAGAGAGCTTGTTCCGGGCATTTCGGATGCATTGGTCAAAATCAACGAGCGTGCTATGGCAAAGCTGCCCCAGAATCGCTATGCTTCCGCACGCGAAATGCTGGATGCACTGGATCTTTATGTGCAGAACCCGGCGGTACAGCTGGAATACCATTATATTACGGAAGACACTCCCGAAAAGGCGGTGAATCGTACCATGAATCAGAATCATGCCAGACGGTCAGATCCGGCCAGTGTGCGCAAAACCCAACCTCGCAAAAAACGCCGGTCAATTTTTTTGCCGGTATTATTTGGTATCACTATTGCATTTACTGCCGCCTGCGGTGCGTTGTGCTTGATGATCCTGAATGATTCCTCTAATCTGATGAACCAGAAAACCGATATCATCCTTGCGGACTATATTGGTATGACCCGAGAAGAAGCGCAGTCCATGGAACAGATCTCTTCTGGCCAGATCCAGGCAGTCTGGGAAGAAGAATATAACAGCAACTATGCCGCCGGGTATGTCTATCGGCAGTCTCCTGTATCCGGCCGTACAGTTCGCGAGGGTCAAAGCGTAACCCTTACCGTCAGCCTTGGCACAAAATATGTTACCGTTCCGGAGCTGACCAATTATCTGCAGTCGGATGCAGAACAGCTGCTGAAAGATCTTGGTGTGTCTGTTTTGATGACACAAGCTGTTGATCCTTCTGTCGCAACTGGCGCTGTGATCCGTACGGACCCCGCTGCTGGCAGTCAGGTAGAGGCCGGCTCTACTGTCGTTGTATACGTTGCACGTCCGCAGGTGGCAACCACCACGAAAACACCGGATGTGATCGGTCTGGCTTCGTCGGACGAAGCGCGAACTCTGCTTGTCCAGAACCACTTGGGCCTTGGCAGTCTATCGGAAGAATACAGCGATCAGCCGGAAGGTACCGTCATCGCACAAAGTCCGGAAGCGGGCACAACGGTCAAGTTGAACAGCCGTGTAAACATTGTGATCAGTAAGGGTCCTGAACCCGAACCGGAAGAGCCTGAATTCCCGGAGGAAGGCAGTGACTGGTGGAGCGATCTGTGGGGCATGGGCGGTTCCAGCTCTGCAGAAGGGGATGACGCATCGAGCGATACCCAGGGAGGCCACGGCGGTGGTTTCTCGGATTGGTGGGCCTCGTTGTTTAACTAAGACGGAGTAGGAAATGAACGGATATATTGTAAAGGGCATCGGTGGCTTTTACTACGTCAAAACCGCTGATGGCATCGTGGAGTGCAAGCCCCGTGGCATCTTTCGGAAGCAAAAGATCACCCCGGTCGCCGGCGATGAAGTAACACTGGAAAGCGAAAATGGTTCAACTGTCATCGCTCAAATCGCTCCCCGTAAAAACATCTTTGTGCGTCCTCCTGTAGCCAATCTGGATGTTTTGTTTCTGGTGGCAAGCACAACGCAGCCTACCCCCAGCACATTAGTTCTGGATAAGCTGTCTGCCATTGCGGTCGATAAAGGAGTTCAGCCAATAGTCGTATGTACCAAGGGTGACCTTGCTGAGGCGGAATTTCTGCGCAGTTCCTATGAAAAATCTACGCTTCCATTTATTCGCATCGACTATAAAACCGGAGCGGGTATTGATGAGATAAAGCAGTGGATCAACGGAAGGCTCTGTGCCTTTTGTGGAAATTCCGGTGTTGGCAAGTCCACGCTGCTCAATGCGTTGTTGCCGGAGCTGGAACGTGAAACGGGTGAGATCAGCCAGAAGTTGGGGCGTGGCCGTCATACGACCCGCGAGGTGACTATTTTTGAGGCGTTCGGCGGACGAATCGCGGATACACCCGGCTTTGCAAGTCTTGAAGCGAATCGTGCCGGATTTATTCCAAAAGAAAATCTGGAACATGCATTCCCTGAGTTCGGTCCATATCTGGGTGAATGTCAGTTCACTGGCTGCTCCCATCGCTCCGAAAAGGGTTGTGCTGTGCGCCTTGCTCTTGCAGATGGAAAACTTTCTCAGACTCGCTATGACAGCTACTGTGCGATGTACGAGGAAGTAAAAGACGTTAAAGATTGGCAGCGTCCCAAAATTTAAGGAAAACAAAGGTAATATAAATGTCCCGTTGTGTGATTTTCTCGGCGTGCCCCGTGGATACGGATCTGAAAAAACATCTTCATGAAGATGACTTTATCATTGCCTGCGATGCAGGGTACCGAAATTGCGAGCGATTAGGATGCAGACCCAATATTATCGTAGGTGATTTCGATTCCGCTCCGCATCCCCAGGCATTGGGTGAAGATATTATCGTTCTCCCACATGTTAAGGACGATACCGACACAGAGTACGCTGCAAAGTTGGCTGTTCAAAAAGGCTTTACAGATGTTCTGATGCTGGGAGCCTTGGGAGGCAAACGCCTGGAGCACACCTTGGCAAATCTTTGTACAGGTCTCGGTCTGGAAAAACAAGGGGTACGTGTTACACTACAGGACGAACGTTCCCGCATCAGTTATGTCCTCGGCGGTGAGCAGCGCACTTATACGAAAGGGGAGTATCCGTTTTTTTCGGTATTCCCTATGGAGGGCCAAGCCGAAGGCGTCTGGGAACGCGGTTCTTTTTATGAGCTGACAGACGCCGTTTTGACAGCCAATTATCCGTTGGGCATCAGCAACGAGTATGCCGCCGGTTCTGATCGGATCACGGTTTCCACACGAAAAGGTGCACTGGTGGTCATTGAAACACTATCGGATTGAGCATTTCGTGGAACCTTTTCGCCGTCATCCTGCTATACTGAAGTAAAAGCAGCGAAAGGCAGGGATGAGGATGCAGGTTATCGTAATACAAAGTCCAAAGTGTCTGTGCGGGATCTTACGCAAGCTGTTTGGCATTAAAAAAGAGAACTAAAGTAAAACAGCCCCTGTGCCTATAGGATGCAGGGGCTGTTTTATGCTGTCAGATCTAAAACTCTCCGGCGTCTGCTCACTTCTCTATCTTTTTCTAGCCGAACAACTTGACAGAAATGCGGTTGCGTGTTATCATACTAAAAGATAAGTGCGTGTGCATATTTATAGCATACGATGAAACTTTTAGATTAGAGAGGTTTTCTACTATGGAACGTATTAAGACTATCGCTACTCGTGACCTGACCAAGAGCGTTAAGACCGGCGGCTGCGGCGAGTGCCAGACTTCTTGCCAGTCTGCTTGCAAGACCTCCTGCGGCGTGGCTAACCAGCAGTGCGAGAACAGCAATAAGTAATTTTGCAAATTTGGATGCCGCCTTTGCTGGGCGGCATTTTTTTATGGATTTGGAATGGAGAATATACCATGGTACATCAGTATCAATTAAATGGCTATAACATCGTGCTGGATACCTGCAGCGGTTCGGTGCATGTGGTGGACGAAGTGGCATACGACATTATTGCCATGTATCAGGATCACTCCGCTGACGAGATCGTTGCTGCAATGTTGGAAAAATACGGCGATCGTGAAGATGTAACGGAACAGGATCTGCGCCAGTGCCTGGCGGATGTTGCCTCTCTGAAAGAAGCTGGCAAGCTTTGGAGCCCGGATGTCTATGAGGATATGGCGTTCGACTTCAAAAACCGCAACACAGTGGTCAAGGCACTTTGTCTGCATGTGGCACATACCTGCAACCTGAACTGCTCTTACTGCTTTGCTGCACAGGGCCGCTATCAGGGTGACCGTGCACTCATGAGTCTGGAAGTTGGCAAGCGTGCAATGGATTTCCTCATCGAGAACTCCGGCACCCGTCGCAACCTCGAGGTAGATTTCTTTGGCGGCGAACCTCTGATGAACTTTGAAATGGTCAAAGAGTTGGTAGCTTACTGCCGTGAGCAGGAAAAGATCCATAATAAGAATTTCCGTTTCACCATGACCACCAACGGTATGCTGATCGATGATGATGTGATCGACTTCTGCAACAAGGAATGCCACAATGTTGTTCTGAGCCTGGATGGTCGCAAGGAAGTCCATGATCGTCTGCGCAAGGACTACGCCGGCCGTGGCAGTTACGATACTATCGTGCCCAAGTTCCAGGATTTTGTCAAGAAGCGTGGCGATAAGGGCTACTATATGCGTGGCACCTACACTCATAACAATGTGGACTTTACCAACGACATCTTCCATATGGCAGACCTCGGTTTTACTGAACTGAGCATGGAGCCGGTCGTTTCTAAGCCGAGCGATCCCTGTGCACTGACGGCAGAGGATCTTCCTATCCTCAAGGAGCAGTATGAGATCCTTGCCAAAGAGATGATCAAACGCAACCGTGAGGGCCGTGGTTTCACCTTCTATCATTACATGATCGATCTGACAGGTGGTCCCTGCATTTACAAGCGCATTTCGGGCTGCGGTTCCGGAACTGAGTATATGGCAGTTACACCGTGGGGCGATTTGTACCCCTGCCACCAGTTTGTAGGCGATCCCAAGTACCTGATGGGCGATATCTGGAAGGGTGTCACCAACACGGAAGTGCGGGATGAGTTCAAGCACTGCAATGCCTATGCACGCAAGGAGTGCAAGGACTGCTGGGCAAAGCTCTACTGCTCCGGCGGCTGTGCGGCAAACTCTTACCATGCAACGGGCAGCATCACGGGCGTGTATGAGTACGGCTGTGAGCTGTTCAAAAAGCGTATGGAGTGCGCTATCATGATCAAGGTGGCAGAGAACGAAGATCTGGCTGCAAAAGGCATTGAAGTACCCATCGAGATCGGCGGTACCTGCAACGCTTGCGGCGACGGCGAAGGCTGTGCGGAATGAGTGTGACCACACCCATTGTGGATTTTGTGCATCGCTATGCACGGTCTGGCACTGCCCGGCTGCATATGCCGGGGCACAAGGGAGCGTCGCTGCTTGGCTTTGAGCCGTGGGACATCACCGAGATCCGTGGTGCAGATGAACTGTATGAGCCGGAAGGCATCATAGCGGAAAGCGAAGCCAACGCAACACGCTTGTTTGGCACAGCGCATACCTATTACAGCACCGAGGGTTCGTCCCAGTGCATCCGAGCCATGCTTTGCCTTGCAATGCAAGCAGCCCCTGCAGGGCAGCGCCCGCTTTTGCTTGCAGCGCGCAACGCACACAAAGCGCTGCTATATTCTGCAGCACTGCTGGATTTTGATATTCAATGGCTTTGGGCACAGCCGGAGCAGTCCGGTGCACTGTGCAGCTGCCCTATTGCGGCACAGCAGCTTGCTTTGGCACTGCAAACGCTGGCGCAGCAGAGCAAAAAGCCGTTTGGCGTCTATGTGACCAGCCCGGATTATCTGGGCGGTGTGCAGGACATTGCAGCCCTTAGCAAGGTATGCAAGAAATACGATGTTCCGCTTTTAGTAGACAATGCTCATGGTGCATATCTGCATTTCTTGCCGGAAGGAAGTCAGCATCCCATTCAGCTTGGAGCTGCAATGTGCTGTGATTCGGCGCACAAAACACTTCCTGTAGTCACGGGTGGTGCATACCTTCATTTGGGAAAGAATGCACCTATACAAGATGAAGCAACCGTGCGTGGTTCTCTGGGACTGTTCGGTTCCACAAGCCCATCCTACCTGATTTTACAGTCGTTGGATCATTGCAATCAGCTATTAGCAGGAGAGTACCCTCAGCAGATCGCACACATTTGTAAGGCGCTACAGGCAATGCGCAGCGAACTAAATGCAGTGGCTGTGACAAAAGGTTGTCCTGCACCATTTGCGCTGGAGACTGGTGCTTGCGATCCCTTGAAACTCACACTGGATGCGGCATCGATCGGGCAGACAGGTGATTTTCTTGCAGGACTTCTCCGGTCAGGAGGTTTGGAATGTGAATATGCTGACCCGTGTTATGTAGTACTGATGTTCACTCCGTACAATCTGTCTGCGGACTTTGAGCGTCTGAGAGAACTCCTTCTGGCCCAGCTGAACGCACTTTCTGCACCACCTCATATTCCGGATAACAAGAGTGACTTGTTTCTGCGTCTGGAACAACAGCTAAAAACCTGTTGTTCTATCCGCCAAGCAGTATTCGCACCGCAGATACGCATCCCTGTCAGGCAGGCTTTGGGGCGGATTTGCGCCATGCCAACCGTGTCCTGTCCGCCAGCGATTCCTATTGTTGTCAGCGGCGAACAGATCACAGAGGCGGCTGTAGAACTGATGGTACAGTATCAGATCAATGAGGTTTCGGTTTTAAATTCTTGAATCAAAGCAACTTCTCTTTTGGGGAGTATGCGGATAGAGTATAATTCCAAAAACACAGGTGATACATTTGTCCACTGCGGTTAACAAATGAAAAAACGGGTACTCGGCAAAAACGAGTACCCGTTTTTATATGTATAGGATTATACCGTAGCTGCTGTCACATCTCACTCGTGAAGAAGCCGCTCATTCTTCAGATATTCTTTCTTGCTATGGATACGGCCTAAAGCATAGCTCAAAAGTGTAGCGCAAAGCAGATTTACGATCGAGAAAGTCATCCCATTCAGGATGTTTGGGATGCCAATCAGGATGTTGGCGATACAAATGAGTTTTAGCATCATATCAATGCGGTCAAGATGCTGGATCTTTGCGTCAATGCCAACAAGCAGCTCAAAAGGTCCCAGATCGGTTTTGCGGCGGAAGTAGATCCATTTTACCATTCGGCCAATGTATTCCGCGCCAATATCCTCCAAAAAACTCTGATAATCCTTGTTGTCTGGTGCCATCTCCATTCGGACAATATATTCGCCGGGTTCACAGCGGGTAAAATGATAGGTGCAAAAATCGACCCGCTCCAGAACCCATCCCTCCATTGCCATCTCATTGAGCCATCGTTCTTCTTTTTCAAAATCCCAAATCCAGACCCAGCGATGTATTGTTTTTTGTTCCGTTACAGAATTGTTCATACGTTTTCCTCCTTCAGGATGGCTTCTCCATTTTCTACAAGCTGTCGCAGCCGTTGCAGCTCGCGCTTTAGTATGACCAGCCCTTCTTCTGTCAATCGATATTCTTTTTTTCGGCTACCGCTTTCTACCGGAAGCATCCGGATCCATCCCTTTTCGCACAGAGAGTTCAACGCACCATAGAGTGTCCCTGCACCGAGATGAACACGGCCGCCGGAAAGCTGCTCTGCCTGCTGCATAATGCCATAGCCATGCTGAGGATGATAGAGTGAAAGCAAAATATAATAGGTAGCCTCTGTTAGTGCAACATTATCCAAAAGAATGACCTCCCTTCTGTCGGCATACGATATATCGGCCGACGATGTATCGTACCACAACTATATCACCGCTCGATATAGTTGTCAAGTGATTTGAATTATTCTTTTTCCTTATGGGAAAAGCGATGGAGAACAAAAAAATATTTTGTGCAACTTTCATAGTTTTCTTCACGGGATTTTGTGGTATAATGGATGCGTAAAATTCTGCTTTTAGGAGGATCAAATGGCAGAAAAAAACATTGAACTGGATAGTGTGGAGGTCGCTGCCGCTGTTTTTGGCAATTGTGATCGTAATATCCGCCTGTTGGAAAAAGAGTTTTCAGTTACCGCTGTCTGCCGTGGAACGCAGCTTCGGCTTTCTGGTGAGGCTGCAAATGTTGCTGCCGCCAACCGTGCCGTGGAAGGAATGCTTCTTCTGATTGAAAATCATACTCCACTGGAAGATCAGACTGTAAGCTACTGCATGAGTCTTGCCCATGACGGAGCTGAAAAACGTGTTCGGGAATTGACCGAAGATTTTGTCACTGTAACTGTAAAAGGACGTCCGATTCGCCCAAAAACACTCGGTCAGAAAGAGTACCTCAATGCGATTCGTTCCAATGCGATCACGTTTGGCGTTGGCCCGGCGGGTACTGGCAAGACCTATCTGGCAGTGGCAATGGCAGTAAAAGCTTTTAAGGCGAAGGATGTTTCCAGAATCATCTTGACACGCCCTGCAGTAGAAGCAGGTGAGAAGCTTGGTTTTCTTCCTGGAGATCTGCAGCAAAAGGTGGATCCTTATCTCCGTCCTCTTTACGATGGGCTGTTTGATATGCTGGGTGCTGAAACCTACGAACGTCTAGTTGAAAAACAAGTCATTGAGGTAGCACCGTTAGCCTATATGCGTGGCCGAACTTTGGATGACTCGTTCATTATCTTGGATGAAGCGCAGAATACAACGCCCGAGCAGATGAAGATGTTCCTGACTCGTATGGGTGTCGGCTCAAAGGTGGTTGTAACCGGCGACGTTACGCAGATCGATCTGCCTGAGCGCACAAAGAGCGGCTTAGTAGATGCTCTTAACGTGTTAAAGGGTGTGGGAGGGATCGCACAATGTTATTTTACAGAAAAGGATGTTGTGCGTCACCGTCTTGTGCAGGAGATCATTAAAGCATACGAAAAAGCAGATCATCCGGATAAGAACGGCTAAGCTGCTTACTAAATAAAAGAACAACATACGAGAGGAGAGTACCAGTATGTCTAACAAAGTTTTGATCACCAATTCTCAGAAAGCTGTCAAAATCCCGTCTGGCCTTCGCATCCTGATTCGAAGAGCTTGCAATGCTGTGTTGGAATATGAGCATTTTCCGTATCCTGCAGAAATCAGCGTTACCTTTGTAGACAATGCCTCGATCGCAGAGCTGAACAACCAGTATCGGAACAAGCCCATGCCCACCGACGTTCTGAGCTTTCCCTTGGGGCAGGACGGCGAATATGATATTGACGAGAGCAATGGCTGCCGTATGCTGGGTGACATCGTTATCAGCATGGAGCGTGCAATGGAACAGGCAGGCCTGTACGGTCATCCGCTGCAGCGAGAGGTTGCTTTTTTAACAGTGCATTCCATGCTGCATCTGTTGGGCTATGACCATGAAAATGGCGGTTTAGAGGCTGTTCGTATGCGTGAAAAAGAAGAAGCAGTTCTGATTCAGCTTGGCCTGCCCCGTACCGTCAGTTACACTGAATAATAGACAGGAGTATTATCTTGAATAACACTACACCCATTCAGGGGCATTATGACACTTCCTCCGTTTTTGTTGCGGTGATCGGTCGGCCCAATGTAGGTAAATCCAGTCTGACCAATCTGCTGGTCGGCGAAAAAGTGGCTATCGTAACATCAAAGCCTCAGACTACCCGTACCCGTATTACGGGTGTGATCACACGCGGTCCTCTGCAGTATGTCTTATTGGACACTCCCGGTGTTCACAAAGCACGTAATAAGCTGGGCAAACGCATGGATAAGACCGCCAGCGACTCAATGGCAGATGTGGATGTTTCCATGATGCTGTTTGAGCCTTATGGCGCACTGAATGAATCCGAGATGATGCTGGTAGAAGCTCTTCAGCACGGCGGCCCGGCAATTGCCGTGATCAATAAAACCGATCTGGTAAAAGATCCTGCCGACCTGGAAGCCCGTAAAGAGGAGCTGAAGGCACTCGGCGTATTTGATGACATCTTTACTGTCAGTGTTCGTGAAGAAAATGGCTGTGATTCCTTGTTTGAGGTACTTAGCCGTTATGCAGTTGAAGGCCCGCATTATTTTGACGACGATGCATATACTGATATGCCGGAAAAGGAATTGGTCGCAGAGCTGATTCGGGAAAAGGCATTGCTGCTTATGCGAGACGAGATCCCTCACGGTATTGCCGTTGTTGTAGAGCGTTTCAAAGAGCGTCCGGATTCTGACCTGATCGATATTGACGTTAATATCTATTGTGAACGTGAAAGCCATAAAGGAATGGTCATTGGAAAAGGCGGTGCAATGCTGAAAAAAATCGCCAGCGCAGCACGACTGGATTGTGAAGAATTCCTGGGCTGTCGCGTTAACCTCCAGTGCTGGGTCAAGGTGAAGTCCGATTGGAGAGACAACGAGTTTATGCTCAACAACTTCGGCTTCAAACAAAATCCCAATCGATAAGTACTGCCAAAGCAGGACAGAATTCCCGTGGATAACGTGGTAGACTTGTGGTACATACTACCTCTGAACAAATTCAAACGGGAAGAAGTGCTTGGCTATGGAACAACAGGATTATTGGGATGCATTTGCTTGTACAGGAAACATCCTTTGTTACCTCGACTACAAGCAGGCACAAAAGCCGGAAGTAGACCCGGCGGGGGATTCAGAGCATGGAGACCTTTGTAACGACCGGTTTGGTCTTAAAAGAGACCCGCTATAAAGAATCAGATCGAATATTGACTATATTAACTCCGGAGCTTGGAGTGATCTCTGCATCGGCACAGAGCAGCCTGCGGCTGAAAAGTAAATTGTTCAGCGCCTGCGGGCTTTTTTGCTATTCTGAGTTCACCCTTGTTCCAGGAAGAAACATGTACACCGTACGGGAAGCATCTGTAAAAAACGTTTTTCATGGCATTTCATCTTCCATTGAGAGCATGAGCCTTGCTATGTATCTTGCAGAAATGGCAGCTGCATTATCTCCTATAGGACAGGAAGCAGAGCACGAGCTGCGGCTATTGCTCAATTGTTTTTATATGATCAGCGAAAGTAAAACTGATTTACAAGTCATCAAGGCGGTATTTGAGCTTCGCACCATGAGCGAATGTGGTTTTATGCCACAACTCGTCTACTGTCGAGACTGTAATGCCTATGACGGGGATGCTTTTTATTTGGATGTGCAAGACGGACATTTACTTTGTGCAGCTTGTGCGTCCCGATTGGGAAAAACCTGTAATTTGGACCGTGCGGCATTGTTTGCATTAAGGCATATCTGCCTTGTAGACGATAAAAGAATATTTGCATTCAAAATATCTATGGGCAGCTTGGCAAAACTTGCTATAATAGCTGAACATTATGCACTTGTCCACTTGGATAAGCCACTAAAAAGTTATGACTTTTTAAAAACTGTATTACCCTGAACAAAAAGGAACACCTATGGAAACAAGTTACTTAAAAACACTGGAATTGGACAAAATCATTATGCGTGCCGCAGATGGCTGTGTTTGCAAAGAAGCACGTGCGATGATGCTTGCAGTGGAACCACAATGTGACCCGGACGAAGTGCGCTACGCTCTGGAGCAAACGGATGCGATCAATACACTCCTGATCAAAAACGGTTCGCCCCGGTTCGGCGGCGTAGAAGGAGTCCGTCAGTTGGCTGTACGAGCTGTAAAAGGCGGCGTACTGTCCATGGGCGAACTCCTGATGGTGGCGGGCGCACTGCGGAACTTCCAAAATCTTACCAGCTGGTATGGTTCTACCGACCATGATGCATTACCAACAGATGATTTGTTTTATGCGCTGGCGCCTCAGCCTGGTCTGGAGCAGCAAATTTCCAGTTCGATTCTGGCACCGGATATGATGGCTGACACTGCATCGCATACACTCAGCGATCTTCGCAAAAAGATACGTGCGACCGAAAACAGCATCCGTGACCGCCTGGAAAGCATGGTCCGCAATATGGATACTTCCAAGTATCTTCAGGAAAGTGTCGTTTCTATGCGCAACGGGCGCTATGTTGTGCCAGTTAAAAGTGAATACCGCGGTGAGGTGAGTGGTATCATTCATGATGTTTCATCTACTGGTGCCACCGTCTTTGTTGAGCCGCAAGCTGTTGTAGAAGCGAATGCGAAGATTCTTCAGTATCGTGCACAGGAAGCACAGGAGATCGAGCGAATCCTGATTGCATTGACGGCACAGGTTGCAGCCATCGAGCCTCAGTTCCAATATAGCTATCAGGCCATGCTGGATATTGATGTGCTGCTTGCCAAAGCACGACTGGCTGTTGAGCTCAAAGCGTTCAAGCCTGCTGTTCGCACCGATAGTTCTTTCTCACTGATTCGTGCACGCCATCCACTGATCGACCCCAAAAAATGTGTGCCTGTCAATATCTCTTTGGGCAGCGAATACGATTCTTTGATCATTACTGGCCCTAACACAGGCGGTAAAACCGTCACCCTAAAGACCGCTGGTCTGCTTTGCGCTATGGCTCAGTGCGGTTTTTTGATTCCGGCAGATGAACGCAGTGAGGTTTGTGTTTTTGACGAATTCCTGGTAGATATCGGCGATGAGCAAAGTATTGAGCAGAGTCTGTCCACCTTCTCTGGTCATATGAAAAAAATCACTGGTATTCTGGAACTGGCTATGCCACGTACTTTGGTTTTGCTGGACGAGCTTGGCGCAGGAACCGACCCCGCCGAAGGTGCTGCCTTGGCAGTTGCTATTATTGAAGAAATGCGCCGTCGTGGCGTTCGTTTAATGGCAACCACACACTATGCTGAACTGAAAATTTTTGCTTTGGAAACTCCGGGCGTTGTCAATGCAAGCTGTGAATTCGATCTCGAAACGCTGCGGCCGACTTATAAGCTAAGCGTTGGTGTGCCAGGCAAGTCCAATGCATTTTTAATCAGCGAAAAACTGGGAATTCCAGGCCGGGTCATTGAGGCCGCACAGCAGCATTTGTCGGCAGAGGACAAGCGGCTGGATGCGGTTTTAGGACAATTGGACGACCTGAAGTTACAGCTCAAGGAAAGCCAGGATGAGGTGGAAGCTCTCAAGTATGAAGCTTCGCATCAGCTTGAAGCGGCACGGAAAAAGAGGGACGAACTGATTCAGCAAGGCGAAAACGAGTTGGAGGCAGCACGCAACAAGGCACGCCAGCTTGCGCAACAGGTTGAAGCGCAAGCCTATGCGTTGACTGATGAGCTGCGTCAGCTCCAAAAAGACGAGCGCATGACAACTCAGCAGAAAGCTTTGCGTGCTCGAGAGATCGCCAAAAAAGAGTCGGAAAAGCTGCTAGCCGGCGGCAGTGTCTCTCATACACCCAAAAAAGAATTTGTCCCGTTGAAAGAGGTTAAGGTAGGGCAGGAGGTATGCATTGCTGAACTGGATCAGCTTGCAGTCGTTCTTGCTCTGCCAGACCGTAATGGCGATGTTCTGGTTCGCGCCGGCATCATCAAAACAAAAGTCCCGCTCAAAGGCTTAAAGCAGCCTGACAAGCTGGAAAAAACGGTCAAACCGCAAACAAAAGCACAACAACGTTATTCTCGTTTGACCGGCGATGCAAACCGCCCCAACGGTAAGGTGGAACGTGTACAGAGAACCGCAAAAATGGAGTGCAATTTGCTTGGCCTTACAGTTGACGAGGCCATTTCTGAAGTGGACTCTTTTATTGACCGAGCAATTCTAAATGGGCAGACAATGGTCTATCTGATCCATGGCAATGGCACAGGAGCATTGCGCACTGGCATCCACAAGCATCTGCGAGGCTGCCGTGTTGTCAAGAGCTTCCGTCTGGGTGGCTATGGCGAAGGTCAGACAGGCGTCACCGTCGTTGAACTGAAATGATTCCTTAAAGGCCATCCGGTGGTAACTGGATGGCCTTTTCACTTGCAAATATCTGTACAGCCGTGTTATACTCGTGGTGTTTGAACATCACAACACAGGAAGTTTATCGATTTATGGCACAACGTGTACAAAAACGATCCTATAAAAAACATCGCCGCAAAAAGAAACATCCGCTCCGGAAGCTGTTGCTCATCTGTTTGCTGCTAATGGGCACTTTGGCAGTGTGGACATTTCTCATTTTATACGATCTTTCGATTGAAACGATCGAACAGAAACCAGTATCACAAACCAGCGGGGAATACCGTACAACGGTCGGAGAGCCGCCGTTCCGGGTCGCGATCGACGCAGGGCATGGCGGTACAGATCCGGGCGCACGGGGCATCATCGACGAAAAGGAGCTGACTGCCATGACCGCAAAAGAGCTTTGGTCTTGGCTGGATCAGGACTCAAATTACATTCCGCTCAAGACCCGTGAAACGACAGAGGATACTGCAACCCCGCTTCAACGTGCTGAAGCAGCTTGCGCACAGGAACCGCAGTTGTTTTTGTCTATCCACGGGAATTCAGCACCGGATGGGGCAGAGGCGTCTGGATTTGAATGCTATCCAACCGTTCCGGGGCGTACATGGCATACCGAAAGTCTTTATTTTGCAAGACTGCTTGCTGATGGGATGCAGACCCTTGGTGCATCGCTGCGCGGATACGGGGGAGTCCGATACCTTTATTATCTGGAAAACGACCAAAAGCAGCTGGTGGAGATCACACACGCCGAAGTACGAGCGGAGAGAAGTTTTACCGTCTTGGAGGACATTGATTGTCCGGCCGTTCTGGTGGAACAGTGCTTTGTGACAAATGCAGAGGATGTGGAGCGCTTTGGCAGCAAGCAAGGCTGCAAAGAAGTCGCACGCATTTATTACGAAGCGATTTGCGACTACTTTGGAACAGAGCCGCTGGATGTATTGGTAACATCCTTGAATTAGTAGAGCTTTTTTATCTTTTTGATTGGCCATCGGGGAAGCACACCAGATTGGTCCTATAAAGAAAGATCTCTAAAATCAAAACCACCTAAAACCGCCCTTGAACCTCAACGATGCAAAAAAGCAGAGGAAAAGGGTGGTTCTTTTTTGATAATACTCATTTCGTATAATGCGCGTTATGCGAAATAAAGGGGAGTGAAAAAGCTCGACTTTCTCATTTTTGGGTCTTTTGAGCGTCCTGCGCCGGACCATGACCGTTTTTGGAATCATCGAGCTTTTTTGAATTTTTAGATTTATAAATATAACTGTTGAAATCTGCTTCGACCAGGTCGTAATCAACCGATGACCGAAACCGTCCCAGTTGATCCTTCCAAGAACCAATGTTTACTCATACTTTAAGAAAACCAAGTAATTCATAAACGTGCCGTGCTCTTGTATTCGTCGGGTCGGTATCCAGAACGATTTTGGAATAGCCGTTTTTGAACAGCTGCCAAGACCTTCGATAACTTCTTACTCGGTCATTCCCATGCCATTTAGAAAGCCTGTGTGTATTATCACAGCACTATCATTCCACCAAACGTCAAGCTGCTTTGCATCAGCAACATCGGCTTGACGTTTGGCGAAGTTCTCATATTATGGAAATTTTCCCCTGTATGGAGCTTTCACTCGAAAATACGGTTACGGTATCTCGACATCCGTCGATAAATCGTTGTTTATCATTTCTGAAATATCCGCACGGATGCCTTCCGGAGAAGCCTCTTTTGCCACTTCAAAAAGCTCCTGCTGAGAAAGTGGCGTATCCGGAGAGGGTATTGCTTCCCTACTCTCCCCTGTTACGCGCTCCGTTGTATCCAAGGATGTTCTGGGAGACGTGACCTTGCCCAGCGGGTTTTCCTCGATAGCGGCACGCACCTGAAATTCTTGTAGATGCGTATAAATTTGTGTTGTACCAACACTGCTGTGACCTAAGAGCTGCTTCAGCGTCAGGATATCAACATTCCCAGTCTGATACATCAGGGTTGCCGCCGTGTGGCGAAGTTTGTGGGTCGAAAAGCCTTTCAGACCAGCTGCTTTCATTGCACCCGTTACAAGCTGCTCCACCCTGCGGTTTGATATGCGTTCTCTGCGCCGCCGGGTCACAAAGACCGCTTTTTCAGTGGACGGAAGCCCCTCCATCGTATTGCGTTTGTTCAGATAGAGCTGCAACGCCTCGATACAGGCATCATTCAGATAGACCATCCGCTCCTTGTGACCTTTGCCGAACAAACGGATCTGGCGGTGTTCAAGGTCGATATCGCCTGTGTTCATCCCCACAAGCTCCGAAAGACGCATTCCGCAGTTCAAAAATAATACGACCATGCAGTAGTCTCTCTCCGGAAAATCACTCTGATATTGCGTGCTTTCCAGTAACTCAACCGACTGTTCCTCTGTCAGATATTTAGGCAGAACTTTATCCTGCTTTGGCGGGTGGATCGCAGCAGTCGGATCGTATTCCAACCGGTTGACCTGATTGACCAGATAATCATAAAACCCATGTAAGCTGGCCAACCGCCGGGCTGTAGAGGATTTTTTATTGCCGCAGGAACTGCTCAAATAATATAAGAACTCATAGATATCTTCTTTTGTAATGCTGGCCCAAAAAGCAGTATCCAATCCTTTTGGATCGATTTCTTTAAGTTCCAAATCGCATGACACAAGACCGCGGCGTAATTTCATGTATCGGCTAAAAGTGCGTAGATCGCAGTAATAACTAAATGCCGTATTTGCACTTTTACCTGCGATCACTTCAAGATATCTTACATACTCTACAATATCCGGTGAAGCATCATCAAACGGTTTATGCTTTCCGGGGTTCTTTGTATCTAAATAAATCGACATATTACCTTCTTATAACCGGTCACTCTTTAATGCATTGATCGCATCCGAAACATACGCTGCGCCAATCAACTTCATACCAGGATAATCCGCCTGGTTCAAATGACTCAAGCTATGCTTTGGAACAAGCGCACGCTCAAAGCCGATTCGCTCTGCCTCATGCAGTCGCTGTTCCAGATTTGGCACACTGCGTACTTCACCGCCAAGCCCAACTTCACCGATTGCAATAAGCTTATCGTTGACAGGACGATCCAACAGTGAAGATACCATGCACAAACAAACGGACAGATCACAAGCCGTATCCCTCAGTGCAATACCACCCACGATATTGATATACACATCCAGATTTCCAAAAAAATATCCCGCACGTTTCTCCAATACAGCGATCAAAAGATTCATTCGATTGTAATCATAGCCACTGCATGCGCGCCGGGCCGCTGGAAAGTTCGTTTTTGTTGCAAGAGCCTGTATCTCGCTCAGAATCGGCCGACTGCCCTCCATAGTACAAGCGACGCAGTTGCCCGAAACGCCCAATGGACGACCTTCCAGCAGGGTCTGAGAGGGATTTTCAATTTCCGCAAGCCCCTGACCCGTCATGTCAAACATTCCAAGCTCATTGGTTGAGCCATATCGGTTCTTCGCCGCACGGAGAATTCGATATGGGAGCATCTTATCTCCCTCAAAATAAAGCACGGTATCCACGATATGCTCCATAACCTTAGGGCCGGCAATCGCTCCATCTTTATTGACATGGCCCACGATGAACATGGGGATCTCCTGTTTTTTGGCAACAGCAAGCAGCCGAGCTGCACTTTCCTTTACCTGACTGACCGTTCCAGACGACGACGAGATGTCCATACACCGCATCGTCTGGATCGAGTCGATGACCACAAGATCCGGCTTTTCTTTTTCAATCAACCCACAGATTTCGTCCACATCGTTTTCGGCAGCCAAAAAGATATTTTCCTGCGGGACCTTCAACCGGGCTGCGCGCAGCTTTACTTGCCGCACAGATTCTTCTCCTGTAATATAAAGCACACTATACTGGTTTGAAATTGCTCCACACAACTGCAGCAGCATCGTGGATTTGCCAACACCCGGCTCACCGCTCAGCAGCACCACGCCGCCCAACACGATACCACCGCCCAGCACACGGTCCAGCTCTGAAATGCCCGTCAGGATCCGACTTTTTTCTTCTGTTGTACTAATTTCAGAAAGTCTTTTTGCCGTCAGTGAGGTCACGCCTTCTACGCGCGCTGCAGCGGCCTGTTTGGCGGCCGCTGTGCCAGCTTTTGGCGCCTCGGCAACAACATCCTCGTTCATTGTGTTCCAGCTTCCACAGCTCGGGCAGCGCCCCATCCAGCGAGGGCTTGTCTCTCCACAATTGGAACACACATAAACAGTTTTCAGCTTTGGTTCTCTCATGGATATAACTCCTAATTTCATTCACTACTTTATACATGGGTATTTTGTTCTATTGTAACATACCCTATCCAAACCTGCAAGAAAGCCTTTTTTCGGTTTCACCCCAGAGCCCTCACATATGCCAGCCCTGTCGATATCCCGCACAATGGAAGCAACAGGAACAATGTCAGTGCATACCGCCCCAAAATTCGTTTTGACCGTGGCGGTTCCTGTAACTCAGTGGTTCTTCGCCAGGAGTGAAATACATACTGGTGCAATCGTTCGCTTTCAAATATAGCAGCTGCTCCCAGTTCGCATAACCAACTCTCTGAAAGTGCAGCTGGCACACCCGCAAACAACAGAAGCGTTAACAACTGCTTCCATTCTGCATCCATGCATAGCTGTAAAACAAGCATCCCACTCCCCAAGCCATAAATCATCATAAAGAACGAAATCATACCGGGGCCTAAGGCCGAAAAACTGGCCAACAGCAAAAAACTTGCTGCAATAGCCAATGTCATATATTCTGTCCAAAAGAGAGCTCCTGCTGTTGTTGCATCCGAAACATAAAACAGCTCCAGCCAACGCTCAGCTCCATACCGGAGCAGTTCTATATCCTGCGCACGAATAAATGTCTGTAAGATTCCAGAACAGGAACTCCCAAACAAAAAGGCTCCCGCCAACATCCAACGTTCTCTACGTTTTTTTCCTCTGCCCTGTGTTCTTGTACGCGATTCTTTCCGGATGGATTGGTTTGATTCAAAAACCTTCCCTTGCTCCAAAGAAGATGCTGCGGTCGGCAGCAAATCAGGCTCACTTCCCTCTTTGGGCATTTTAATGTCGATCGTTCCATTGGCTTCCTGATAAACCCACATTTTGTTTTCCTCCTTGGTTCTCTATCGGTTCTTTCTCATTCTCAATGAAACACCTGAAAAACCACCGAGCCCTCCGAACAGAATGGCCAGTATGCACCGCACAAGAAGTACATCTGCGTTCTGCGTCCCCCAAAAAAGATTTGCCAGGATAAGCGCACCTGCAAAGAACACACCTTGTATCAGCCCGTTCAACAATCCGTTTTCACGTTTTACAAAAGCCGCAAGCCCTCCACTGAAGGTACTGCCAACACAAACCGAACCCACAGCCATGGGAACTGCAGCGGCCGGATTTCCACTTTGGCTCATCCAGTATGCCGTACCCACAATACAGGCTGCCGCCAAAGCGCATCCCAAAAAGGAACACAGAAAAAACAAAAACACGTTTGCCCAAAATCCGTTTTTTGCAGACATAAAAAACACGCCTCCCTGCCAGTAATCTATGCAGGGAGGCGTGTTCAGTATGCTTTGAATAAGAAATTACTTGGAAGCCTTGCTCATATCCAGCTTTTCAACTGCGGCAATTGCAGTCTTGGTGAAGCGGATCTTCACACGGTCGGCGCCGGTCTCCAGCACGAAGCTGTCGTCCTTGATGGCAACAACACGGCCGATGACACCGCCAATGGTGGTGACCTGATCGCCGATCTCCAGGCTGCTGCGCATTGCGGCGTCCTTCTTCTCCTGCTTCTTCTGGGGACGATAGATCATGAAGTACAGCAGGACCAGCATCAGACCAAGCGTAAAGAACAGGCTGATATAGCTTTCAGTGGTAGTAGTCAGAAATTGCATTTGGCAAAATCTCCTCTCAATTTTCGTATAAACCTATTATAACCGTTCGTGCGGCATGTTTCAAGATATATCCTCAAATTCTGGTATCCAGAAGCTTTACATATCGGTCATGGAATGCGGTAAAGGTGCCTGCATCCAGCTCATCACGGATACGCTCCATCAGGTGGTTATAGAACCACAGGTTGTGCATGACTGCCAGACGCATGCCAAGGATCTCCTCAGCTTTGAACAGGTGACGGATATAAGCACGGGAATAGTTACGGCAGGCAGGGCATCCACAGACCGGATCGATGGGGCGCTCGTCCCGCTCATACTTTGCATTCTTGATGTTGATAATGCCGCCCCAGGTGTTCAGGTGACCGTGGCGTGCATTGCGGCTGGGCATCACGCAGTCGAACAGGTCAACACCGCGGTAGACAGCTTCGATAATATTACCGGGGGTGCCAACACCCATCAGATAGCGGACCTTGTCCTTTGGCATATGCGGCTCCACTGAGCTGATCATCTCGTACATCAGCTCAGTAGGCTCGCCTACTGCCAGACCGCCGATGGCGTAGCCGTCCAGATCCAGCTCTGCGATCTGCTTCATGTGCTCCACACGCAGGTCTGCAAAGGTGCAGCCCTGGTTGATGCCAAACAGCAGCTGGTCAGGGTTGACCGCCTTCTCCTCATGCTTCAGGCGTGCCATCTCAGCCTTGCAGCGCTTCAGCCAGCGAGTAGTGCGCTCACAACTTGCCTTGGAGTAATCGTGCTGAGCAGGATTCTCTACGCACTCATCAAACGCCATTGCAATGGTAGAACCAAGGTTTGCCTGGATCTGCATACTTTCTTCCGGCCCCATAAAGATACGGTGACCGTCCAGATGGGATGCAAAGGTCACGCCTTCTTCGGTGATCTTGCGCAGCTTGGCAAGGCTGAACACCTGAAATCCACCGCTGTCGGTCAGGATGGGGCCGTTCCAGCGGGTAAACTTGTGCAGACCACCCATATCCGCTACCAGCTTATCGCCCGGGCGCAGATGCAGATGGTAGGTGTTGCAGAGCATGACCTGTGCACCGATCTCCTTCAGATCTTGTGCGGACAGACCACCCTTGATTGCGCCTGCGGTCGCAACGTTCTGAAATGCAGGGGTCTGCACCGTGCCGTGCACGGTCTTGAACTCGCCCCGCCGGGCATTGTGCTCCTGCTTGAGGAGCTTGTAAGTTGTCAAAGAAGGCATAGTTTTTGTTCCTTTCTGTGCACGGAAAACAGCCGTGCGATCTTTCTGAAAGAGCAGACTCACTCTTATCAACAAACAGAGAACGATTTTACAGCAGAATCATCGCATCGCCAAAAGAGAAGAAGCGGTACTTTTCCTCCACAGCAACATGATAAGAGTGCATGGTCTTTTCGTAGCCATAGAACGCCGATACCAGCATGATAAGGGTGCTTTCCGGCAGATGGAAGTTCGTGATCAGACCATCGATGCAGTGGAACTCCACTCCCGGATACAGAAAGATGGAGGTGTTGCCGCTGCAAGCTTTGATCTCACCGTACTTTGCCGCAACCGATTCCAGCGTGCGGCAGCTTGTGGTACCAACCGCAATGACACGATGCCCGGCGGCTTTCGTCTCGCGGATGCGCTGAGCGGTATCTTCGCTGATCGAATACCACTCGCTGTGCATCTTATGGTCAGTGATCTCGTCCTCCTGCACCGGGCGGAAGGTACCAAGACCAACGTGCAGCGTCACTTCGGCAATGCCGATGCCCTTTGCACGCAGAGCATCCATCAGCTCCGGCGTAAAATGCAGGCCTGCTGTGGGGGCTGCTGCGCTGCCCAACTCCTTTGCATAGACGGTCTGGTACTGGCTCTGATCCTCCAGCTGCTTTGTGATATACGGCGGCAGAGGCATCTTGCCGAACGCATCCAGCTTTTCGTACAGCGTCTCAGTATCATAATAGAAGGTAACGTACTTGTTGCCGTCCTCCAGTGTTTCGTCTACGATTGCTGTCAGAGAGCCGTCGCCGAAGCTCACCTTTGTGCCGGGCTGCATCCGCTTACCGGGCTTTGCAAGGCACTCCCACTGGTCGCCCTTGACCTGACGGAGCAGCAGCAGCTCGCAGACTGCACCGGTAGGCTGCTTGGTGCCCACGATGCGGGCGGGCAGCACCTTGGAGTTGTTCACGACCAGCAGATCACCCGGTTCCAGATAGTCCACCACGTCCCGGAAGATCTTGTGCTGAATGCTATCATTTGCCCGGTCGAGAACCATCAAACGCGCGGCATCCCGAGGGTCTACCGGCTCCTGAGCGATCAGCTCTTTGGGTAAATCATACCAAAAATCTTTTTTTAACATACTGTGCATTTGCCTTTCCGATGATTGACACGAACCCCGCATCAATGTTATCATAAAATCTGTATAGACAACATCTATTATATTGCATCTGTGTTCGGTTTTCAAGCCGTGTTCGATGTAAACTATAGAATGTTGGTTCGTTTTTGGAACGAAAGGAAGGGTGTTGGAAATGGAAAAGCAGTATAAAGTGGGTATCGTCGGTGCTACTGGTATGGTCGGTCAGCGTTTTGTGACCCTGCTGGAAAACCATCCCTGGTTCAAGTTGACAGTGGTTGCCGCCTCTGGGCGCAGTGCAGGAAAAACCTATGAGGATGCAGTTGGCTCCCGTTGGGCAATGACAACTTCCATGCCGGAAAGCGTGAAGAAGATGGTCGTACAGGATGCTGCACAGGTGGAGCAGATCGCTTCGCAGGTGGATTTCATCTTCTGTGCAGTCAACATGCCCAAAGATGAGATCAAAGCTCTGGAAGAAGCATACGCTAAGGCAGAGTGCCCTGTCGTTTCGAATAACAGCGCACATCGCTTTACCGCAGATGTCCCGATGGTCGTGCCTGAGATCAACGCTGATCACATTGAGATCATCCCTTCTCAGCGCAAGCGTCTTGGTACGAAGCGCGGCTTTATCGCCGTCAAATCCAACTGCAGCCTGCAGAGCTATGTTCCCGCACTGCATCCCCTGATGAAGGAGTTTGGCGTGAATAAAGCACTGGTGTGCACTTATCAGGCAATTTCCGGTGCTGGCAAGACCTTTGACCGCATGCCGGAGATCGTGGACAACGTTATCCCCTACATCGGTGGCGAGGAAGAAAAGAGTGAGCGTGAGCCGCTTAAGCTGTGGGGTCACATTGAGGGCGATCAGATCATCAACGCTGAAAAGCCGGTCATCACGGCACAGTGCTTCCGTGTTCCGGTCTCGGACGGTCACACCGCAGCTGTGTTCGTCAGCTTTGACAAAAAGCCTACCAAGGAACAGATGATGGAAGCTTGGGCAAATTTCCGTGGTCCTGCACAGGAACTGGCACTGCCCAGCGCTCCCAAACAGTTCCTGCACTACTTTACCGAGGCGGATCGTCCGCAGCCCAAGCTTGACCGTAATACGGAGAATGGCATGGCGGTCTGCATCGGTCGTCTGCGCGAGGACACCCTGTTCGATTACAAGTTTGCCTGCATGAGCCACAACACCCTGCGCGGTGCGGCCGGCGGCGCAGTCCTGCTGGCAGAGCTGCTGGCAGCAAAGGGCTATTTCGACTAAAAGCGCAGCTTGATCTGCTGCGCAGTAAAGGAGATATTGACTTATGAAGAATCCCATCTTTACTGGTGCCGGTGTTGCAATCGTCACCCCGATGTATGAGGATGGCAGCATCAACTTTGACGAGCTGGGCCGGATGCTGGAAGACCAGATCGCCCGTGGCACAGATGCGATCGTGATCTGCGGTACGACTGGCGAGTGCTCCACCATGACCGACGAAGAGCAGTTGGCTGCCATTAAGTATACGGTCGAAAAGGTCGACCATCGTGTGCCGGTCATTGCTGGCGCCGGTTCCAACGATACTGACCACGGCTGTGCACTGGCACAGAAGTCTGCCGCCTGCGGCGCAGATGCTCTGCTGTTAGTCACCCCGTATTACAACAAGACTTCTCAGGCTGGTCTAATCGCGCACTTCACTGCAATGGCAGAAGCGGGTGGCATCCCGGTCATCCTGTACAATGTGCCGTCCCGCACCGGGCTGAACATTACCCCGGAGAGCGCCAAAAAGCTCAGCGAGCACCCGCTCATCAACGGCATTAAGGAAGCATCCGGCAACATTTCTCAGGTGGCAAAGATCGCAGCTCTGTGCGGCGATGACCTGAACATCTACTCCGGCAACGACGACCAGATCGTTCCTCTGCTGTCTCTGGGCGGTAAGGGCGTAATCAGCGTAGTCTCCAATGTTGCACCGGAGCTGGTCCATAACTGCTGCAAGGCGTGGTTTGATGGTGATGCCGCAAAGGCATGCACTTTGCAGCTGGAGATGCTGCCGCTGGTGGATGCAATGTTCTGTGAGGTCAACCCCATCCCGGTCAAGTACGCGATGAACGTGCTGGGCTGGAACGCAGGTGACTGCCGCCTGCCACTGGTGGAGCCGAGCGATGACCACAAGGATCTGATCGGTCTGGCACTGCAGAACGCAGGTCTGATCCAGGAATAAGAGTATTTTTGCAAAATGCCCGGCGAGAAAAGTTTCTCCGGGCATTTTGCCGTATCAGAAACTAAACAAAGAGAGGTACAGAAAACCATGACAGAAATTGTGATCCAGGGTATTGGCGGACGAATGGGCCATGTTTTGTGCGAGATGATCGCACAGCGCAATGATTGCTGCGTTATTGCAGGTATCGATATGAAGGACGGCGAGCAGAACGGCATCCCCGTCTACGACAGTATTGAAAAGCTGAACGGCAAGGGCGATGTGGTCATTGACTTCAGTTCCCCGGCGGCAGTCGAAAAAGCACTGCCTTACTGTGAAGCACACTCTCTGCCTATTGTTGTCTGCACCACTGGTCTTTCGGAAGATTTGCAGCTCAAGGTGGTGCAGCTTTCCCGCAAGATTCCGGTGTTCAAGAGCGCCAATATGTCAATGGGCATCAATGTTCTGGCTGAACTGTGCAAGCGTGCGTCTGCAATTCTGGGTGTCAATTACGACATTGAGATCGTCGAGCAGCACCATCACAACAAACTGGATGCACCCAGCGGAACGGCTCTTATGCTGGCAGATGCCATCAACGAAGAAAATAATGGTGCATACCATTATGTCTACGACCGTTCTTCTGTGCGTCAGAAGCGTGATGCGAAGGAGATCGGTATCAGTGCAGTGCGCGGCGGCAGCATCGTGGGGGATCACGAGGTACTGTTCTGTGGCCCGGACGAGGTCATCACACTCAAGCACACTGCATACTCCCGTAATATTTTTGCAAACGGCGCAATCAACGCAGCTGTTTATCTTGCAAAAAAAGAGCCGGGATTGTACAATATGAGTGACCTGATTGCTTCGCTCTAAGTGTGAAATAGAGTCAAGAATGTGTACTGGGAGGTTGTCCGATGAAAAGACATCTATCCTCTAAAGGCAGACCTATTATACGACTTTTTTCTCTTTCCTTGGTAACAATGGGCAGTGTTGCGGCCTGCTTCGGACTCTTTTCAAAGTCCTTTGTACCGGAAAGCATTCCCGTCAGTAGCGAGCAGCTGCCGGCAAGTTCCATTGTTGAACCCGAACCAGAGCCAGAACCGCAGCCTTTAGTAGAAACTGTTCGTTTTAGCGCAACAGGTGACAATCTGATCCATTCCCCTATCTATCAACAGGCAGCTCGGCGGGCAACCGGCGATGAAGCGTACAATTTTGACTACTGCTATGAAGAAATAGCACCTTTCTATGCACAGCAGGATGTTAACTGGATCAATCAGGAAACTCTTTGTTCTGACGAATTGGCCCCTTCTACTTATCCGGCCTTTACAACGCCCGGCGATTGTGCACGGTCTCTGTATCGTGCTGGGATCCGTGTATTTAGCCTATCCAACAATCATACCTATGATCGTGGTGCAAAAGGCATTTCCTCTACACTTCGTTTTTGGAGCAGCATGCCGGACGATGTTGTAATCACAGGCCTATGGTCCGGCGAGAACGATTATGACCGTATCCCCATTCAAACTGTAAATGGTATAAAAATTGCGTATCTTGCTTACACAGAACACACAAACGGCATCTCTCAAAGCAGTGCCATGAACGCAAATGTTATCTATACCAGTCAAACCCCTGTAATTGAGCAGCAGGTGCGTATCGCTCGACAACTTGCAGATTTTGTGATCGTCGGAACACATTGGGGTGTAGAAGACAGTCATAAAATCGTAGATTCTCAGCGCAGCCTGGCACAGAAACTTGCCGACTGGGGTGCTGATGTTGTCATCGGAACACATCCCCACGTGCTTCAGGATGCACAGTGGCTTACGGCAGCAGATGGTCGCAATGTTTTTGTCGCTTATTCACTGGGCAATTTTATCAGCACTCAAAACAGTCCAGATCAACTTACCGGTGCGATCCTTGCTCTCCAGCTTCAAAAAACGACGGAGCCTGATGGAACCATTCACACGGCAGTTTTAGAACCAAAGCTTCATCCCACAGTGACTCACTATAATGCCGGCAAAACAAACGTTAAAACCTATTTTCTTTCAGACTTTACTTCTGTTCTTGCCGCAAAGCACGGCGCCTGCGCAAAGTATCCAAACTTTAGTGTAGAGAGTCTGCGAACGATTGCGCAAAGAAATATCAGTAGTGAATTTTTAGAGCTTATCTGAATCAAATCCCAAAAATGAGCACGCCCGTATGCCGGGCAGAAATGGAGCGTTGTATGTACGGAGTTTCAAAGATCAACATTGAAACAAATATTATGATGATCAGTGTTCAGGATGTAGATTTCAAGGGCAGTACACTGGCACGATATCTTCAGATTTTTGCCGACAATGGCGTTGTTGTTGATATGATCAGCCAAAGTGCACCTCACGGCACGACGATCGATTTTAGCTTTACGGCCTCCAGCAGTGATTTGTCCCTGGTCATGAAGGCCATTTCTGCTGCAAATCTTGACAAGGATGCCAAGGCTTCTCCATTGATCAGTGTCGGATACTCCAAACTGAATCTGTATGGCGAAGAAATGGTCACCAGCTGCGGCGTTGCAGCCCGTGCATTGAACACTCTGGCTCTTGCCGGGATTGAAGTGCTTTTGATTACTACCAGCGATCTTGATATTTCGCTGTTGGTCCGCGCTGAAAACGAAGATGCTGCCTATGATGCACTGAAAAAAGCATACGAATTATAACCGTGTTGTTTATTTAAGGAGCTTCTTGTGAGTAAATATGACGATCTTGCCCGCATCATCGTCCACAATGTTGGTGGCGCTTCCAATATTATCTCGCTGACTCATTGCATCACACGGCTTCGGTTCCAGCTCAGAGATAACCAAAAGGCACAGACAGACATTTTAGAGCATACCCCCGGAGTTATTACAGTTCTGCAGCGCCGCGACCAGTATATGCTGATTATTGGAAGCCATGTCTCGGCTGTCTACGATGCCATTTGCGATCAGATACAATTCTACTCAAAGCCTGCGCTTCCCAACTCAAAATTCTTCATGTTTCACTCGCTTAAAAAAATGTTCCGAGAACTATTTTCTCCCCCAAAACGCACTTCTCCCTCAACAAACCCTACAGATTCTATTGTTGTATCGCCTCTCTCGGGCTATGCGTGTTCGCTTGAAGAAATCGATGATCTCATTTTTTCCAGTGAAGCTCTTGGAAAAGGTTGTGCGATCGAGCCTTCCGTTGGAGAAGTTTTTGCGCCATTCGATGGCAAGATCGTTCAGTTTGCAGAAACGTATCATGCGATTGGTATTTCTGGCGAAAATGGTGTAGAGCTATTGATTCATGTTGGCATGGAGACGATCGAGCTCAACGGCAGATACTTTGAACCAAAAGTTTCGCTGGGCGATACTGTTAAGCAAGGACAATTACTGCTCCGGTTTGATATTGAGGCCATAAAGAAAGCTGGCTATTCGTTGACAACTCCCATTGTGTTTATAAATTCAGAAGACTACTGCAATATTCACTTGATTGCTGCTGGTAAAATTGCATCCGGACAAAATCTGCTCTCCTTCGCAGGTTCCACAGAGCTATAATCTATTTCTGCTTTTCAAAGATAAAATCCGGGGCTGTATCTTTTTTGATACAGCCCCGGATTTTATTGTCTCTCGTATCAGAGAGTCACTTTCTGATAGATTTTTTTACCCTTCTTGATCACAATACCCTTTGAAAGCTGCTCAGCCGTGAAGCTGACATTCGGTGCAGCAACCTTCTCGCCATCGACCAGAACACCGCCCTGGACTACCAAACGGCGTGCCTCGCCATTGGATGCAGCCAATCCAGCCTTGACCATCAAGGTCAGGATCCCGATAGAACCATCGGTCAAATCTTCCGGCTTCAGCTGTGTGCTGGGCATATGCTCCGTGTCCATTGCAGCACCGCTGAACAGTGCACGAGCCGCATTTTGTGCCTTTTCGGCTTCTTCCTTACCATGGACCATACTGGTCAGCTCGTAAGCAAGGATCTCTTTTGCCTCGTTCAGGCGCTGATCCTTCCAGGTGCTCATCTC
>CAYXQN010000008.1:0-38316 GCA_964466825.1 uncultured Faecalibacterium sp.
AGCCCGGTAATATAAATCTTCATCGTTCCATTCCGCCTTTGTTCCGCAAAGCGTTTTTGATATAAAAATTGGTGTCCAGTTCTGCACCAAACTGCGAGAACTCACCATGACCGGGCAGCACCTGTGCCTCCCGGGGGATGGGCAGCTGTGCCAGCTTGCGCAGGCTGGCTTCCATCTGGGTGCCACTGCCGCCTTCCAGATCGGTGCGGCCAATGCTGCCTGCAAACAGCGTATCGCCGCAGAACAGATACTCGCCGCACAGCAGCACCACGCTGCCGCGGGTATGCCCGGGCAGATGCCAGGCCGTAAAGCTGAGCTCGTCTACGGCAATGCTGCCGCCTTCCTCATACGCGCAGTCGGCATGATGCAGCGGATACAGCTGGCTGCCTGCCAGGTCCTGCGGCTCACAGTAAAGGGTCGCGCCCCACTGCCGGCACAGGGCTTCGGCACTGCCCACATGGTCAAAATGGCCGTGGGTGCAAAAGATCGCAGTCAGGGATGCCCCCTTTTCCTGCAGGATAGCATTGTACTGCTCTGCCTCTGCTGCCGGATCCACGATCACTGCATGACCAGCATCCGAGATCAGCAAAAAGGTATTGGTGTACAGCGGCGCCGCCGCCGGGATGTGAAAAGCCTGCATCCGATCACTCCTTACGCTTCCATTCGTCGGTATCGATGATGATGGTGCAGGGGCCTTCGTTGACCAGTGCCACCTGCATATCCGCACCAAACTCGCCGTGCTGGATCTCCTTCAGCCCCTGCTTATTCATCTCTGCCAGGAACAGCTCGTAGGCGTCCACCGATAGCGGCGGTTTTGCCGCCGTGATAAAGCTGGGCCGGTAGCCCTTTTTGGTGTTGCCGTACAGGGTAAACTGAGATACCACCAGCGCCGAGTAGCCTTTGTCCTTTGCGCTGAGGTTCAGCTTGCCCTCATCGTCCGGAAAAATACGCAGACCTGCGCACTTCTCTGCCAGACGGGACACGATATCCAGCGTGTCGGTGTCCTTGACGCCCAGCAGGATGACCAGGCCCGGTCCAATGGCCCGGGGCTCGCCGCCATTGACCCGCACACTGGCGGAGGAAACTGCCTGAATGACTGCTCGCATTGATTTAACTCCTTGTGACCTTGAGCACGTCCTTGACCTTGGACAGCCGTGCGACCACCCGGTTCAAGTGCTCGGTATTGTTGATGCCGATGGTGTCCTTGACGCCCAGCAGGATGACCAGGCCCGGTCCAATGGCCCGGGGCTCGCCGCCATTGACCCGCACACTGGCGGAGGAAACTGCCTGAATGACTGCTCGCATTGATTTAACTCCTTGTGACCTTGAGCACGTCCTTGACCTTGGACAGCCGTGCGACCACCCGGTTCAAGTGCTCGGTATTGTTGATGCCGATGGTCAGGCTGACCACGGCGCAATTGTTTTCCACCTGACGGGCATTCATCGTATAGATGGGTACCCGGATGTCGGCCAGGACCGCCAGCACATCCCGCAGCAGCTCGTTGCGGTCCAGTGCAATGATCTCCAGACCCGCCTTGTAGCTGTCCTTGACGCTGTCGGCCCAGTAGGACTTGACCCAACGGGGAGCGTTGGTGGGGTCCTTCATACTGGCAATGGCATTGGTACAGCTCTGCTTGTGGATGGACACACCAAAGCCACGGGTAATAAAGCCCACGATGGGATCCCCCGGCAGCGGGCTGCAGCATTTTGCAAACTTGATCGGAGTGTTGTCGAACCCTTCTACCACCACACCATCGGTCGCATGGACACGGCTCAGGTCCACCTTGGGCAGATCGTCCTCTGTCAGTCCCTCGTCTGCCTCTGCAGCCTTGAGCTTCTGCCATTCTTCCTTGAGCTTCGGCAGGCAGTTGGCAATGGTCATGCCGCCGTAGCCAATGGCCGCATACAGTTCCTCTGCATTGTTCTGACGCAGACGCCGGCAGCAGCCGTTGATAAACTCGTCCAGCTGATCGTCCGGGATGATGACCAGCTCCCGGCGCAGCTCTCTGGCCAGTGCATCCCTGCCCTGGGTGATATTTTCTTCCCGGCGCATTTTTTTGAACCAGTTGCGGATCTTGCTCTTTGCTTCACTGGTGCGCACGATCTTGAGCCAGTCTCTGCTGGGACCCTTGTCCGCCGGGCCAAGGATGACCTCGATGATCTCGCCGGTCGAAACGATATGGTCGATGGGCACCATGCGGTTGTTCACCTTGCAGCCCACCATGCGGTTGCCCACCACCGAATGGATGGCATAGGCAAAGTCGATGCAGGTAGCGCCTGTGGGCAGGTTGATCACATCGCCCTTGGGGGTAAATGCAAAGACTTCTTCCGGCAGCAGATCGCTCTTGAGGTCATGCAGCAGATTTCCGGAGTCCTCGCTGACGCGCTGGTTCTCCAACAGCTGGCTGACCCAGGCCAGACGCTCGTCCAGTTTATCGTGGCCGCCCAGTCCCTCTTTGTACTTCCAGTGGGCAGCAACACCGTACTCGGCCTGCTCATCCATCTGACGGGTACGGATCTGTACCTCAAAGGGGATGCCCTCATGACCGATGACTGTGGTATGTAGGCTCTGGTAGCCGTTGGGCTTTGGGGTAGAGATATAGTCCTTGAAGCGGTTCGGCAGCGGATGATACATATCATGGATCAGGCCCAGCGTGCTGTAGCACTCAGCCAGCGTGTCCAGGATCACACGCACCGCATAGATGTCATAGATCTCGTCAAAGGACTTGTTCTGCATAATGGTCTTACGGTAAATACCATAAATGCTCTTGACACGGCGCTTGATGGTTGCACCCTCGATCCCGTTTTCCACCAGATGATGCTTGATCACGCCGGACACCTTTGCCAGAAACTCCTCGCCGGCACGCTCGCTGAGCATCTTATTGATCTCCTCGTATCCTACCGGGTCCAGATAATGCAGGCTGCGGTCCTCCAGCTCCTCCTTGACGTTCAGGATGCCCAAACGGTTGGCAATGGGCGCATAGACCTCCATGGTCTCCCGGGCTTTATCCCGGCGCTTTTGCTCCGGCCATGCATCGCCCGTGCGCATATTATGCAGCCGGTCGCAGAGCTTGATGATCATCACACGGACGTCCCGGCTCATAGCCAGCAGCATTTTGCGCAGGTTTTCTGCCTGCAGCTCCTCAATGTTGGAGAACTGGATCTTGGTCAGCTTGGTAACGCCGTCCACCATCTGGGCCACCTCGGCGCCAAACATCCCTGTCAGGTCCTCCAGCGTCGTGGGTGTATCCTCCACCACATCGTGCAGCAGGGCAGCCACGATGCTCTCGGTATCCATTCCCAGATCCAGCACCAGCCGGGCCACCGCCAGCGGATGGCAGATGTACGGCTCACCGCTGCGGCGGCACACACCGTTATGGGCATCGTTGGCCAGATCGTAAGCCTTTTGGATCATCTCCATGTTATAGGACTTGCCGCTTGCCTGGATCGCCGCACACAGTTTTTCCCATGTGACGATCTCCGGACGCATCTCGGAAGGATGCATTCCCTCCGGGGCACTGTCCAGCTGGGCAGTTGCAGCTACGGTTGCCATTTCCATTGGCTGATGCAGATGTGTTTTTGCCGAGTAGGAATCCTCCTCCCGTACCGGGGTGAACATATTGTTCTTTTTTCCTTCTGGCATTATTCTCCCTCCAAACATTGCAGGATCGGCGCATCGGCAAGATTTTTCTTACCTGCTGTAGGCACAAGCTCCCAGAACTTTGCCCCGCCGTGTTCTACGGCAGCGATCAGCCCCACCTGCTCCAGTGCGGTGACTGCCACCAGTGTTTTGCCTGTATTTTCTTCTCCCAGTTTTGCGCACAGCGGCTGCAGATCTTCTGCATGCCAGCGGCGGCTCTGCAGCTCCCGATAGACCGTGATGATATCGCTGCGCTGCGGTTTGATCAGCATTTTCTGCGGGGTCGTCAGGGGCGTGCCGCGGCGCAGTGCCTGCACCAGCGCCGCCTGTTCAGCCGTCTGGCTGCCAAGGCCTGCAGGGTGCAGGTCGATGATCCGGCCGGACAGCTGTGCGCCCCGGGGCGCATCGTAGACCGACAGGTTCAGCGCTACATCCACCGCATCCCCCATGGCATAGGGCAGCTGCTCGGTAGGCATCCCGAACCAGACTGCATAAAGGGTGCTATTGCCCTGACGCAGGCGCAGACGGCTGTGCTTGCCCTCCGACACCGGGTATACACCGTCCAGCACCACATTTTCCAGCAAAAAGACCGGTGTGGGGTTATCGGCACCGAACGGAGCCAGCTGCTCCAGATTGCGCACGCTTTCCACCGTAAGGCGGTCTAACCGGAGCGAAAGCTCACAGCTCAACGGCGGGGTGTGCAGCACCGGACACTCACGGGCAGCCCACTCGTTCAGTCGGCGGCGCAGCTCCGGCAGCTTATCCGCCCGGATGGAAAGCCCGGCAGCCATGGCATGGCCGCCATAACGCAGCAGCAGATCCGAGCAGGATTCCAGACAGGCGTGCAGATTAAAGCCCTGCACACTGCGTCCGCTGCCTTTGCCCTCGCCGTGTTCGTCCACCGAAACAACGATCACCGGCCGCCCGGTCCGTTCCACCAGGCGAGAGGCCACGATGCCGATCACGCCCGGGTGCCAGTCCTGGCCCCACAGCAGCACCACGCGGTCGTCCAACCGCTCAGGCTCCTGGTCCAGCAGCTCCTGTGCAGCCTTGAAGATATGCATCTCAGTCTCCTGCCGCTGCACATTGATCTCGTTGAGTTTATGGGCCAGCTCTGCAGCACGTTCCTCGTCTTCGCAAAGGACCAGCTGCAGGGCTGTCACCGCATTGTCCATACGGCCCGCTGCATTGATGCGGGGCGCAATGGCATAGCTGATATTTTCTGCCGTGATCGGCTTGCCTGTGAGTCCCACCTCGTCCAGCAATGCTCCAAAACCGGGGCGGTCGGTCTGCTGCAGCTGCCGCAGACCTGCCTTGACGAGGGTACGGTTTTCTCCCACCAGCGGCATAACGTCCGCCACTGTGCCCACTGCAGCCAGATCGCCGCAGTAGTCCAGCATTTCTTCCGGCGGGCATCCATCCAGGGCCGCACACAGCTTAAACGCCACACCGGCACCGCACAGACCCTTGAAGGGGCTGGTATCATCGGCACGGCGGGGATCCACCACTGCTACTGCATGGGGCAGCACCGGCGGCGGCAGATGGTGATCGGTAATGATCAGGTCGATGCCGAGCTGCGCTGCAAACTCAGCTTCTTCCACTGCCGAGATGCCATTGTCCACCGTCACGATAAGCTGGCAGCCCTTGTCGTGGATGGTCTGGATCGCATTTTTGGACAGGCCGTAGCCGTCGCCCTCACGGCTGGGCAGCATACATTTGACACTGGCTCCCATGCCTTTGAGGTGCTGATAAAGCAGCGCCGTTGCAGTAACACCGTCCACATCGTAGTCACCATAGACCACGATGGTCTCGCCATTGTCGATGGCCTGCCAGATCCGGTCGCAGGCTTTTTGCATATCGGTCAGCAGCGCGGGATCGCTCAGCTCCTCCTCGCCTGCCAGAAGTGCCAGTGCTTCTGCCGGATCTGTAATGCCGCGCACCGCCAGCAGGCCTGCCAGAAGTGCGGTTTCTTTTTGTTGTGCTGCCAGCATTGCGTGGTACTTTTCTTCGCTCCACATTTCATCGCCTGCAGCTTCGTACTCCAGCTCCTCCACCCTCTGCTGGGCGATGGCCAGGTTCAGTTCCCGCACAACATTGCGGTCAAAAGTCTTCAGTTCCCAAGCACGGTAGGTCATTCAAAGTCCCTCCCGGTCAGGCCGTCGTTGGCCAGCATTCCCTGCAATGCAGCGATCTCGCTGGAGACATCCATGGCAACATCGGTCAGCAATGTGTCGTACAGGGTATCATAGGCCTGATTGAGGGTATGCAGGATGCCTGCAATATCCCGGCGGATATTTTCCGCATTTTCGCCCTGCTGGCCCTGCACATCGTTGTAGGTGTACAGCAGCTTCAGGGTAGTGGGGATATAATACTCCGCAAAGCGGCGGGTCTTGGGCATACTTTCAGGGTGTGCCTCCAGCCAGTCGCAGATGGCAAGGGTCGTCTTTTGCATATGTGCCAGTTCTTCATTTGCCTGTTCGTCCTGCATAAGCTGCTGCTCTTTGCCCAGCACCTGAGCAAAGCTGCGGGTCGTTTCCAGATCCAGGCCCGGTTTCTTCGCAGGCTTTTCCTCCGGCTCTGCCTTGGGCTGGGGCTGCGGTTCTTCCCGGGCTTCCTGCGCTGCACGGTAATCCTCTGCCGTCAGATAAATACGATCTGTTTTTTCATCCAGCCATGCGCTGAGCCAGCCCTTTTGGATGAACCTGCGCAGAGTTTTCAACAACTTTCTGCGGGTCTGGTGAGTCAGCTGGGCCAGTGTCTCCAGCGACAGGCCCTTTTGTACCTCCAGCCCCTCCGCTGCATCTGCAAACAGCCCCAGCTGTTTGGAGGCGGAAAGGCGGCTTGCACCCGCATAGATCATCCAGCCAAAGCCCATGGCGATCAGGGTCAGCACACAGCCTGCAGCCTGCATTCCGCCCAGCGCCATGCTGCCGACCGTCCCCACTGCCGCAGCGGTCCCAACGGTCAGGGTCTCTTCCACGACCGTGCCGATCAACGGCGAAAGCGAAGAGGCCGCCGCAAGGCTGCCGATGCCGCCGATGCCAAAGATGACCGCAAATGTGATGCCCACTGCCAACAGTGCGCAACCTGCATCATGCCGTTTTTTGGCACTGGAGCGGATCAGCATCACCGGGGTCTGCTTCTTTTTGCCAAAAAGTTTCTGTGCCCAGCGGCTCATCTCGTTCTCGATGTTCTGCCCGGCATTCTCTGCTGCATTATTCAGGTCTGCAAATATGGTCTTCTGCCCGTCTGTGCTGCGGCGGTCTGCTGCAAACGCATCCCGGCTGGTACGCATTGCCTTTGCCGCCTCGTTGAGCCCAAAGTTGGCTGCCTGGACTGCGGCACGGCCTACGCCATATGCTTTATCGCCAATATCGTTGCCACGGCCCTCAAAGCCATTTGCAATGGCGTCAGACATCGTTTCGCCAAAGTCCTTCAGCTGCCGTTCCAGCTCCTGCTGGATCTGTTGTCCCTCTTTTTCACGCTCGTTCTGCATTCAACTTCACCCTTCTGCCGGGCTGTACCGGCCGATGATCGCGCGGGCTACCCGCAGACCGTCCACAGCAGCACTCATAATGCCGCCTGCATATCCAGCACCCTCACCGCAGGGGTAAAGCCCTGCCAGCTGGCTGCACTCAAAATTCTCTTCCCGTTTGAGCCTTACCGGGCTGCTGGTGCGGGTCTCCAGACCGGTCAGGATCGCCTCCGGCGCTGTATAACCGGCGATTTTTCGCTCATAGGCCCGCAGACCTGCACGCAGGGTCTGGGCCAGCTCCTCCGGCAAAAGGCTGCCAAGGTCTGCTGCCGTTACGCCGCGGTCATAGGTAGGCTGTACCCGTCCGATGCGCAGCTGCCCGCGCCCCTCCAAAAAGCTGTCCATATTTTCTGCCGGGGCAGCATACTCCCCTGCTGCACAGCCCGCCTCATAGGCCCGGCGCTCCAGCTCCCGCTGGAACTCGATGGCACGGCGGGGGTCCTGCGCAAAGTCTGCACCGTTTACACTGACCACCACCGCCGCATTGGCATTCCGACCGCTGCGGGCGTGATAGCTCATGCCATTGGTGACCACCCGGCCCTGCTCGCTGGCCGATGCCACCACCTGGCCGCCCGGACACATACAGAAGGTGTAGACGCACCTCTGGTCAACGTGCTGCGAAAGCTGGTATTCTCCGCGAGGCAGAGCCGGATGACCCGCCGCCTCGTGATACAGGCTTTTTTCGATCTCACTCTGCAGATGCTCCGCACGGAAACCAACGCTGAACGGCTTGCACTCCAACACAAGGCCGCTGTCCATCAACATTCCAAAGGTATCCCGGGCAGAATGGCCCACAGCAAACACCAGCGCCTCGCAGGCAAACGCCCCCTGACTGGTCAGGATGCCGGTCAGCTGACCGTTCCTGCGCTCAAAGCCTGTAAGTGCCGTATTAAAATGCACCTCGCCTCCCAAAGCTTCGATCTCTTTGCGGATAGAGGTGATCACGCCCCGCAGCAGGTCTGTACCCACATGAGGCTTTTGCTTCCATGCGATCTCGGCCGGTGCTCCATGCTGCAAAAACACCTCGGTAACAAAGCCGCACAATTCGTCGCCAATGCGGGTGGTGAGCTTGCCGTCCGAGAATGTTCCTGCACCGCCCTCGCCAAACTGGATGTTTGCATTTACATCCAGCTCACCGGTGGCCGAAAAATGCTCTACCGCCCTGACACGGTCCTCCAGCGCAGGGCCGCGTTCCAGCACGATGGGCCGGTATCCATGACGCGCCAGCAGCAGCGCTGCAAACAGGCCCGCCGGGCCCAGACCGCACACCACCGGCCGATGCGCCAGCTTCCGGGTCCCTTTTTCCAGCAAAAATTCCTGTTTTTCATGCAGCGATGCATTGGCCGAACGGTCTGCGACCGCTGCCTCCTGTCCAGGCTCCTTCAGGGTGACCGCTACCGTGTACACCAGCTTAGGCTGCCCATGGCGGGCATCCACCGAAAGCTTTGCCACTCCAAGGTGTTCCACCCTTGCACGGGACAGGCGCAGTTCCCGCAGGGCTTTTTCAAATGCCTGCGGCTCTCCGGCGGACAGCGGCAGACGAATGTTGCGAATCAGGATCATGTTTTGTGGTTTCCTTTTATCTCTCAGTTGCTTTCAATGCTGCATTGGATCACATAGCTGCCCAGTGCAAAGATCTTTTCGTTGGAAGGCACATACAGCCGGCAGGCAATGTTCTGCTGACCGGTGGCCACAGCAAAGTCCTCGGCATCGATCTCAATGACCACCTGTTCCGGCGTCAGCGTATCCAGCGAGCCCTTGGGGCCGCAGAGCTTGACGTTCATCAGGCGCTCGCTTTCCACCGTCAGCTGGTAAGTCGAGGGCAGGTTGATCACCTGCACGCACTCTGCAGGCAGGTTGATATTCTTGGTCTCCAGACCGGAGCAGTCAAAGCTGACGGTGACAGTTTCCAGATTATCCAGCAGATAAATGTTGCTGGGCAGCTGGATGGGCAGCTCGTAGACCTTGTTCAGCGCAAAGGTGGACAGGTCAATGGTACCCACCGACAGCTTGGACAGCTGGTTGATCTTATCCTCCGGGCCTGCTACGTTGAGCTGCTTACAGCTCAACTCGTAGATCAGCACCGTATCGTCAAAGCCCCGGGGCACATTGATAAAGTTCACTTCCACCGGGAGAGTCGCTGTTTTGTACACCCACAGTGTCACATCCACCTTGCTCGTTTCCAGCTCAGTATACTGGAAGTGCACCTCATTGCCTCCGGCCGTGTAGAACCGCAGCGGCGTTTCCAGCGTGACCGAGTCGGTCAGCTCTCCATCATAGACGACCTCTGCCGTGCAGGACGCCACCTTGTCCAGTTCGCTCAACGGGCCGGACAGGGTGACCTCGGTCTTGGAGGACATGATCGTGTCCAGCGTATAACCCTTGGCAATGGTAAAATAGTTCTGGGTAATGGTGACCGGCAGAGTCTTTTCCACAACTTCGTCAAAGACTACGTTGACCGTGTTCTGGTCGCCTTCCATGGTGACGGTAACGCCATTGAGCAGACCGTTGGCTCCGCGCACCTGCAGCCGCAGGGTCTTTTCGCCGCTGCTGCGCACGCTGGACCAATCCGGATAGACGACAAAATCCGAGGCGGTCAGATTACCGATGGTATAGCCATCGCCGGAGATCTTGAGGTTTACTGTTTTTTCTTCTGAGCTGATGATGCTCAGCCCGCGGGATGTATACGAAGCCGAGTCATAGGTATAGTCCACCGGCACATTGTAGATGGTGCTTGTGGTGCCGGGCTGCACGACGATGGTCACTACCATCCAGGCAATGATGGCTCCAAAAATGGACAAGGCCAGCCGGATACGGCGGTCATCCAGGATGCTGCGGCTGTGCTTGACCGTCTTTTGTGTTCCGTTTTTCTCCATCCGATCGTTCATTCCTGCTCATCCTCCTTCTGATTGACCCAGCGCAGCAGCTTGAGGAGCTGCTCCTTCCAGCCGGCTGTCGTGCTCTTTTCCGCTGCGGTCTCTTTGGGGATCATCTCATCCACCAGACGGGTATACAGAGTCTGACGGTCAAAATGACGGATCAGCACGCCGTTTTTGGCCATGGAGATAATGCCGGTCTCCTCGCTGACCACGATGGCAATGGCATCCGAGTTTTCTGCAATGCCCAGGCAGGCACGGTGACGGGTGCCCATATCTTTACCCAGGTCAAGATTATTGGACAGAGGCAGTACGCAGCCTGCCGCCTTGATGCGTCCGTTTTCGATAATGGCCGCACCGTCATGCAAAGGGGTGCCCTCGTAAAAGATGGTACCCAGAACCTCCAGATTGACCGCACTGTTCACCGGCGTACCGGTACGCACGATCTCTGAAAGGTTGGTATGGCGTTCCAGCACGATCAAAGCACCGGTCTTTGTCTCGGAAAAGCGCTCAGCTGCATCGCAGATCGCAATGATAGCGTTGCGCCAGGCACCCTTCAGGCTGGGGTCGTTGTAACGGCCCTTGATGCTGAAGAACTTGGCCGCCCACTGGTCGGTCTGGCCCATGCGCTCCAGCGCACGGCGGATCTCCGGCTGGAACAGCACCACCAGCGTCAGCAGACCGACCTGGATCAGGGAGTTGAGCAGCCAGGTGACCGTACGCATATTGAGCATATTGGCAATCAGATAGATAGCGATGACCAGCAGTGCACCCTTTGCCAGCTGACCTGCACGGGTGCGGTTGATGATCCCCAGCAGCTGATAGATCAAAAAGGCAATGATAACGATGTCCAGCAGGTCCGCGATCTGAAAGGTCTGAAAATTGGCGATGATCGCATTCAATGTCATGACGACTCCCCCTTACAACGCTTCGATCAGAGCCACGGCATGGGCAGCGATCCCCAGCCCTTCGCCGGTAAAGCCCAGATGTTCCTCGGTCGTTGCTTTAACGCTGACCGCCTCTACCGGCAGACCGAACGCTTCCGCAAGGTTTGCACGCATCGTTGGGATATGCGGCGCCAGCTTGGGGCGCTGGCACAGCACAGTTGCATCGATGTTCCCGATCCGCCAGCCGTTCTCCTGCAGGATCTGCCCCACACGCTGGGCCAGCTTCAGGCTGTCGGCTCCTGCATAGGCTGCGTCGTTGTCCGGAAAATGCTTTCCGATATCGCCCAGCGCAGCCGCACCCAGCACAGCATCCATTACTGCGTGTGCCAGCACATCTGCATCCGAATGGCCCAGCAGCCCTTTTTCAAAGGGGATCTCGACGCCGCCAAGGATCAGCTTGCGGCCTTCGACCAGACGATGGACATCATAACCATGACCAATTCGCATTTTATGTTTCTCCTGTACAGCCGGGCGGGGCAGATCCTCCCGGGTCGTGATCTTCAAGTTGGCGTAATCGCCCTGGGTCAGCTGCACCGTATGTCCGGTCAGCTCAAACAGACTGCAGTCATCGGTGACCAGCCGCGCCTTTTCTGCATCCAGCTGCTCCAACGCTGCAAGATATGCCGCGCGGTCAAAGCACTGTGGCGTCTGCACTGCATACAAAGTGCTGCGGTCCGGAGTGGCAGATACCATGCAATCCGCCGGGACCGTTTTGCCGTTGCCGCCCACCGCCTGTTTAATGGTGTCCTTGACCGGCACTGCCGGGGCTGCGGCTCCGCATTTTTCCGCCGCCTCCAGCACCTCAGCAATGACCTGCTGGCTCACAAAGGGTCTTGCCGCATCGTGGATCGCCACAAGCGGACATTTTGCCGCCAACACGCCGTTTTTTGCACTTTCAGCCCGCGTTGCACCGCCGGCCACGATCCGCACAGGCTTTGTACAGCCCTGTGCCTGCTGCACCGCAAGATCACGGTTCTGGCCCACTACCAGAAGGATCTCCTCCACCTGCGGGCACTGTTCAAATGCGCGGATGCTGCTGCGCAGGACTGTCTGTCCCCCCAGATCAAAACTGAGCTTATCAAAGCCCATCCGGGTGGACGACCCAGCTGCCACCAACACCGCTGAGACTCCTTTTTTCATCGTTTGCACAACCCCATTTCTCCGGCCGGACTGCCAGCAGACCTGCCGCAGAGTATAATAATTCATCTTTTATTATACCGTATCCGTCCACAAACTGCAACAGTGGATGCAACGCAAAAAATGCCCTCTGCGGCATCTTTCGATGCAGCAGAGGGCATGGTAGAGCTATGCGAATTATTATGCCAAGATGGGCTGGATCGCAGCTGCCAGAGCATCTTTCTGTGCCTGTGCTTCTGCCAGATCCTTACCCAGAGTGGTAAAGTAGGTCTTGATCTTCGGCTCGGTACCGGAGGGACGGACCACGACGGTAGCACCGTTCTCCAGGGTGTAGATCAGAACGTTTGCTGCGGGCAGGCCGGTCTCTTCGGGCTTTTTGTAGTCCACAGCCTTTGCGACCTTGATGCCAGCGATCTCGGTCAGAGGCTCGTCACGCAGCTTCTGCATGATGGAAGCCATCTTCTCCATACCGGTCAGGCCGGGGAACTCGAAGCTGTCCACCTTGTTCAGGTAACGGCCGTACTCGGCGTAGATCTCCTCCAGGCGCTGCTTGATGGAAGAACCGATGCTGCGGTAGTAAGCAGCCATCTCGCAGATGAGCATAGAGCCGATGACAGCGTCCTTATCGCGAACATACGGGCCAGCCAGGTAGCCGTAGCTCTCCTCAAAGCCGAAGATGAAGCGGTCCACCTCACCAGCTGCCTCCAGACCTGCGATCTGGTCGCCGATCCACTTGAAGCCGGTCAGAACATTGCGCATCTCCACGCCGTAGTGTGCAGCAACTGCGTCTGCCAGCGGGGTGGAAACAATGGACTTGACCGCCACGGGGTTGGCGGGCATGGTGCCCTTTTCAATGCGGCCTGCGCAGATGTAGTCCAGCAGCAGCACGCCCATCTCGTTGCCGGAGACCAGCTCATAGCTGCCGTCCGGGCACTTCATGGCAATGCCAACGCGGTCTGCGTCGGAGTCGGTAGCCAGCATCAGGTCTGCACCGGTCTCGGTAGCCAGATCCAGGCCCAGCTTCAGGGCATCGAAGATCTCGGGGTTGGGGTAGGAGCAGGTGGTAAAGTAGCCGTTGGGATACTCCTGCTCGGGCACGATGGTGATATCGGTGATGCCCATATCGTTCAGCACATGGGTGACCGGCACCAGACCAGCGCCGTTCAGCGGGCTGTAGACCAGCTTCAGGCCAGCAGTCTTGCACAGACCCGGGCGCACCTGACGGGCTTCGATCGCCTCGTACAGAGCCTTCTTGCAGTCATCGCCCACAAAGCGGATCAGACCCTGCTCCACGCCCTCAGCAAAGGAGATATACTTTGCACCGGTCAGGACATCCGTCTTCTGGATCTCGTTGTAAACGATGGCAGCAGCGTCATCGGTCATCTGGCAGCCGTCCGGGCCGTATGCCTTGTAACCATTGTACTTAGCGGGGTTGTGAGAAGCGGTGACCATGATACCAGCATTGCACTGGTAGTAGCGGGTGGCAAAGCTCAGTGCCGGAACAGGCATCAGTGCGTCATAAATGCGGACGTTGATGCCGTTTGCTGCCAGAACACCCGCAGCAGTCTTTGCAAAGATATCGCTCTTGAGGCGGCTGTCATAGCTGATAGCAACGGTCTGGTTGCCGCCCTGGGTCTTGACCCAGTTTGCCAGGCCCTGTGTTGCCTGACGCACCACGCAAACATTCATGCGGTTGGTGCCTGCACCCAGAACACCACGCAGACCTGCGGTGCCGAACTTCAGGGAAACCGCAAAGCGGTCCTTGATCTCGTCATCGTTGTCCGCAATTTTTGCCAGCTCGGGCTTGAGATCTGCGTCATCCAGATCTGCTGCCAACCAGCGCTTATATTCTTCCAGATACATATTGCACACCTTACCTTTATTATTTTTTAGCAAAAAGTGTCCAGTTTGCTAACTCTACTTATAATATAAACGTTTGCCCGCACCCTGTCAACAGCGTATTATGCACCAAGTTTTTCGGCTTAAAATCAGCATTTACCACAAACTGGCCCCGTTCCGCCGGAAAAATCCGGCAATCCACCGGGAATCTGTCCCGGTACAATGGCGCAGCAGCTCCAGTTCAGGTCCTGCAGCACCTCCAGGCACTGCTGCGGTGCCACACCATTCTCGCACAGATAGCGCAGCAGCTGCATCGCCTGCGGAAAGCTATGCCCCAAAAACAAGGTCAGCGTCTGCCCGGGGCGACCGCTTTGCTCCCGGCGCAGCTCCATCACTACGCCGCCCTCCACCGCATAACCACTGTACGACACCGTACTGGCCTGCTGCAGCCCCTCCAGCTTGGAATAAGTACGGATATAGCAGCAATACTCTTTGCTTTTCATAACAGGTTCCCCTTTCTGGCACATTGACATCTTTTACCGCCTCAACTATAATGATTTTGAAGGAAATATGCTGTCGAACGTCGGTTTGCAGTTCCATCTTTTTCCATTTCTTATCCGACAGCTCCACCCATGACCAGGGAGAAGGATCATGTATTCTGTTACAAAAAGTTTTGGATTGAATGGCCTGCGCGGCTTTGCCGTTGCGGTAGAGGCAGATGTTTCGGGCGGACTGCCGGCCTTTTCCATTGTCGGCCTGCCGGACTCTGCCGTGCGGGAAAGTGCCGACCGGGTACGGGCTGCCATTAAAAATCTGGGCTACAAATTCCCGGACCGCCGCATCACCATCAATCTGGCCCCTGCCGATGTGCGCAAGACCGGCCCGGTCTACGATCTGCCGCTGCTGCTGGCCCTGCTGGCTGCCGCCGGACAGCTGGAAGACCCGCCTGCAGATGCCGCTTTTTTGGGCGAGCTTGCACTGGACGGCAGCCTGCGGCCCGTATCCGGTGTGCTGCCCATGGCCCTGGCTGCTGCTGAAAGCGGCATCCGCACCCTGTATGTCCCCGCCGAAAATGCGGCCGAGGCCGCTGAAGCCTGCGGAGAAGGCATGACAGTCTACCCTGCCCATACGGCCCGGGACGTTGTGGACGCTCTGCGGGGCCTGCATCCGCTGACACCCGCTGTTGCCGTTCCCTTTGACCCTGCAGCAGCCTGGGATCAGGTGCCGGATTTTGCCGATGTCTGCGGCCAGACCCTTGCCCGGCGTGCCATGGTGATCGCCGCAGCCGGCGGACACAATGTTCTGCTGGTAGGCGCCCCCGGTACCGGCAAATCCATGCTGGCCAAACGCCTGCCGGGCATTTTGCCGCCTTTTACCCGGGAAGAAGCTGTGGAGACCACCAAGATCTACTCCATTGCAGGGCAGCTGCCTCAGGGGCGCGGGTTGATCTCGACCCGTCCCTTCCGCAGCCCGCATCATTCTGCCAGCTCTGCAGCATTGGCAGGCGGTGGTGCTTCGTTCCGGCCCGGCGAATGCAGCCTTGCTAATTTTGGCGTTCTGTTCTTGGATGAGCTGCCGGAGTTCTCCCGGGAAAGTCTGGAGGTGCTGCGCCAGCCTTTGGAAGATGGGCAGATCACAGTGAGCCGTGCGGCGGGCAGTGCCACCTATCCCAGCCATTTTCAGCTGGTAGCGGCTATGAATCCCTGCAAATGCGGATACTACGGCCACCCGACCCGTGCCTGCACCTGCTCGCCCAGTGCTGTGCGGCAGTACCGCAGCCGGGTCTCCGGGCCTTTGCTGGACCGCATCGACCTGTGTGTGGAAATGGACCCCATTGCCTATGACGAGCTGCATACCGCCGCCCCCTCTGAGAGCAGTGCTGAACTGCGCAAACAGGTACAGACCGCAAGAGCCATCCAGGCACAGCGTTACTCTGCCCCGGGATTTGAAGGAGTGCACTGCAACGCACAGCTCACCGCCGGGCAGGTACGGCGCATCTGCCGCATGACTCCCGGTGCTGAACAGCTGCTGCGGGCCTCTTACGACACGCTGGGGCTTTCGGCCCGGGCGCATGACCGCATCCTGCGTGTCGCACGCACCGTAGCTGATCTGGCCGGCAAGCGTCTGCTGGATGAGGAATCTCTGCTGGAAGCGCTGCAGTACCGGGCACAGGAAAAAGTTGAGATCTGATGACAAAGAAAAGAGCTGTCCGTTTTATCGGACAGCTCTTTTCTTATGATACAGATGTGACCCTATGCTCAGAACTTGCGCCAGGTGTCCGGCAGGAAGATCACCAGCATGGGGAAGATTTCCAGACGGCCGGCCAGCATATTAAAGACCATTACGAGCTTTGCACCGTTGGAGTAACAGCCAAAGTTCATCATGGGGCCTACCTGCGCAAGGCCCGGGCCGATATTGTTCAGGGTGGCAGCAACGGCCGTAAAGTTGGTTACCATATCAAAGCCATCCAGGCTGACCAAAAGCAGCGAAGCGGCAAAGATAAAGATATAGGCTGCCATGTAAACATTGGTGGTACGGATGGTTTCCTGATTGATCAATTTGCCATCCATCCGGGCGGGTGCCACTACACTGGGGTGCAGTGCCTGTTTGAGCTCTTTGATCAGCGTTTTGCCCAGGATGAGAAAACGGCTGACCTTGATGCCGCCGCCCGTACTGCCTGCACAGGCACCCACGAACATCAGGATCACCAGAACCTCTTTGGAAAGACTGGGCCACAGATCAAAGTCGCAGCTGGAATAGCCGGTGGTCGTAATAATGGAACCTACCTGGAACGCTGCATGGCGCAGCGCTTCGCCAAAATTATTGTACAGGCTGTAGATATTCGCCGTGATAATACCAACCGAAGCTGCAATGATCACAAAATAACCACGCACTTCCTCACTGGCAGCCGCACGGCGGAACCTGCGCAGCAGGATGAGGAAGTATGCATTAAAGTTGACGCCAAACAGGATCATGAAGATGGTCACGACCCACTGAACATAAGGCGAAAAGCTGGCAAAGCTGTCGTTCTTAAAGCCAAAACCGCCGGTGCCTGCTGTGCCAAAGGCAGTGAGCAGTGCATCGAACAGAGACATCCTGCCTGCCAGCAAAAAGACCAGCTCGATCAATGTCAGTACGATGTAGATACCGTACAGGATCTTTGCGGTGGACTGGACCTTGGGCACCAGTTTATCCACCTGCGGACCAGGGCTTTCGGCCTTCATCAGGTTAACATGAGAACCGCCCGTCAGCGGCAGAAGGGACAGCAGAAAGACCAGAACGCCCATGCCGCCGATCCAGTGGGTAAAGCTGCGCCACAGCAGGATACCGTTGGGCAGCTCCTCCACGGCGGGGAGGATACTGGCACCCGTTGTGGTAAAGCCGGATACTGTTTCAAACAGGGCATCCACCGGGTTGGTGATACAGCCGCAAAGCAAGAACGGTACCGAGCCCACAAGACTGATCAGGATCCAGCACAGTGCCGTTGCGGCAAAGCCTTCCCGCATATAGAACACTTTGCTTTTGGGTTTGATCCGGCTGAGCAGAAAGCCCACCCCAGCACTGACCGCCGCTGTAAGCAAAAACGCTCCCATGACAGTCCACTCGCTGTAGATCAGGCTGGTAAGAGCCGGCAGCAACAGCAGCCCGCCCTCGATCATCAGGATGTAACCCAGCAGACGGAATACGATCGAATAGTTCATCTCTCGCTCCTCCGTCAGTTCTCCACAATATCCCGCAGGTCGTGCAGGCCATGCTCCAACGTGACCACGATGACGTCATCGCCCACCTGGATCTGGTCGCCGCCGCGGGGGATCAGGATCTGATTGCCACGGGTGATGCAGCACAGCAGCAGATTCTTTTTCAGATGCAGCTGGCTCAGGGGCACACCAGTTGCCCGGCTCTCCTCATGGACGGTAAACTCCAGCGCTTCCACACGGTCGTCCAGGATGCGGTACAGAGTCTTGACATTGCTGCCTGCCTCGTTCTGGAGTGCACGGACATACTGTACGATATAGTCACAGGTCATGTACTTGGGATAGATCACACTGCCCAGGTCCAGACTGCCAAGGATATCGTCAAATTCCAGACGGTTGACCTTGGTCACCAGCTTGCCGCGGGAATGCTTTTTGGCAAACAGACTCAGCAGGACATTTTCTTCGTCGATGTTGGTCAGCGCCACAAAGGCCTCTGCTGAACCGATCCCCTCCGACAGCAGGAAATCACGGTTGGAGCCATCTTCGTTCATCACCTGTGCTCCCGGCAGCTGCTCGGCCAGTTCTACGCACCGGGCACGATCCCGCTCGATGATACGGACGCGTACATTGTTTTCCAGCAGCTCCTGGCTGAGGTAGTAAGCAATGGCACCGCCGCCTACGATCATAGCATTGTGGACCGGACGCACCGGCAGGTTGATCCGCACAAAGAATTCCCGTGCATCCTGCTGTGTAGCCAAAAAGGTGATCTGGTCACCATTTTGCAGGGTAAAGTTACCGTTGGGGATGATCACATCGCCGTTACGCTCGACAGCGCAGACCAGAATGTTGCTCTTGAGGCGGGTAGGGATCTCTCGGATAGCCACACCGTTCAGCCCCTGCTTTTCGGTCAGAGCGCACTTGATCAGGCGCACACGGCCATCAGCAAAGGTGTCGATCTTGCTTGCACCGGGGAACCGCAGCAGATGCGAGATCTCCTTTGCCGCCGCCATTTCCGGGTTAATAATCGCAGAGATGCCGATCTGCTTTTTGATGAACTCCAGCTCATGGCTGTAGGACGGGTTGCGCACACGGGCAATGCCATGGCTGCAGCCCGCTTTTTTGGCAAACATACAGCACAGCAGGTTCAGTTCATCCGAACCGGTAACAGCAATGAACACATCAGTTTCTCCGATGCCCGCTTCCTCCAGCGTTGTGATGGAGGAACCATTGCCCACGATGCCCAGCACATCATAGCTTTCGATCAAATGTTCTACGCGTGTTTTGTTGGTATCCACGACGGTCACATTGTGGCCTTCTTCGCTGAGCTGACGGGCCAGAGCCGTACCGACCTTGCCGCCGCCCACAAGAATGATCTTCATAACAAGTCCTTTCTCCTTCTGTGTCCCATCTCCGGGACACCGCGAGTGCAACTTAGTATAGCACAATCGCAGACAAAGTTCTACCAAAACCCAGCTTAAATCCAGCAAAGCAAGCAAAATCTGCTGAAACACGTATAAAAAAGCCCGGAACGTTGCCGCTCCGGAGCTGTTCAGTTTTTAATAACGCTCTACGCCGTTCTTGGTGACCAGAGCATACACCAGCGGAGCTTCTTCCGGTGCCTGGGTACCATAGACCAGACCTCTGCGATATTCTTTTGCCGCTGCTTCGAACTTGTCTGCAGCACCATAGAAGGTGGCAAGGCTCTCGCCCTTGTGGACATAATCGCCGCGCTTCTTGTGCAGGGTGATGCCTGCGGCAAAGTCCAGCGCATCTTCCTTTTTCTGGCGGCCTGCGCCCAGCAGAACACTGGCAGCACCGATCTTTTCGGCATCGTTGGCCACGATGTAACCATCCTGCTCTGCCAACAGCTCGTAGCTTGCTTCCGGCTGATCGAACAGGCTGTAATCGTCCAGCACACGCACATCGCCGCCCTGTGCTGCAAACATCTCCTTGCACTTGGCAAATGCAGAGCCATCGTCAATGACTGCCTGTGCCATTGCACGGCACTGGGCCGGGGTGCCCTTGTCGGCCAGAACCAGCATATTGGTTGCCAGCTGCAGGCAGACTTCCGTCAGGTCTGCAGGGCCTTTGCCCTTGAGCACATCCATGCTCTCCATGACCTCCAGGCTGTTGCCAATGTTATGGCCCAGGGGAGTGTCCATATCCGTGATCATTGCAGCCACACGACGCCCGTTGTGGGTGCCAATGGAGACCATGAGCTGCGCCAGCTCAATACTCTGGTCCACCGTCTTCATAAATGCACCGGTACCGGTAGTAACATCCAGCAGGATAGCGTCCGAGCCGGAAGCCAGCTTTTTGGACATGATGCTGGAAGCGATCAGCGGGATGCAGCTGACGGTTGCCGTGACATCACGCAGGGAATACATCTTTTTGTCGGCCACTGCAATGCCCTCGCTCTGGCCAATGACAGACAAGCCCATCTTGTTGACCTGCGCAAAGAATTCTTCCTGCGAGAGAGCTGTGCGGGTGCCGGGCACACTTTCCATCTTATCAATGGTGCCGCCGGTATGACCCAGACCACGGCCGCTCATTTTAGCGATCTTGACGCCGCAGGCTGCCACGATGGGGGCAATGACCAGCGTAGTCTTGTCACCCACGCCGCCGGTAGAGTGCTTATCCACCTTGATACCGGGGATGGAAGACAGGTCCACCATCACACCGCTGTGTGCCATGATATCGGTCAAAACAGCGGTCTCCTCCTCAGTCATGCCACGCAGATAAACAGCCATCATCCATGCGGCCATCTGGTAATCGGTGACCTCGCCGCTGACATAGCCATTGACGAGGGCTTCCAGTTCTGCACGGGTATGAACACCGCCGTCACGCTTTTTTGCAATCAGATCATAAATACGCATGGTTTCAATCTCCTAAAAAAGTATTACTCCATTATAATTCACAGTATATCAAAACCAGTCTTAAAATCAAGTAGTTTTTGTATGTTTTGTCTAAGAAGCTGCAAAAAAAGGCACCGCAGCCTTCCCGAAAAAAGACTGCGGTGCCTTTAAGAGATACGATCAAACACCAGAGTATGCAGAGAAGCCGCCATCAACAGGCAGGCAGATGCCGGTGATAAAGCCAGCAGCGTCGTTGTTCAACAGGAACAGCAGTGCGCCTACCAGATCCTTTTCGCTATCGCCAAAGCGGCCCATGGGGGTCGCAGCCAGGATCTTGCCGGTACGAGCGGTGGGGGTGCCATCGTCGTTGTAAAGCAGCTTTGCATTCTGCTCGCTGGCAAAGAAGCCCGGAGCAATGGCATTGACACGGATGCCGACCTTGCTGAAGTGGACAGCCAGCCACTGAGTGAAGTTGGTGACTGCTGCCTTGGAACCGGAGTAAGCCGGGATCTTGGTCAGCGGCAGATAAGCGTTCATGCTGGAAATGTTGAGCACATTGCAGCCGGGACGCCCCACCATCTGACGGGCGAATGCCTGGGTGGGCAGCAGAGTGCCGATCCAGTTCAGATTGAACACCATTTCAACGCCGCTCTCGTCCAGATCAAAGAAAGTAACAGTGTCGCTTTCCAGATCGCCCATCTCAAAATATTCCTTGTCGGTGTTTGCGCGGGGATTGTTGCCGCCTGCACCGTTGACCAGAATATCGCAGGGGCCGAGGTCCGCCGCAACATCCTCTGCCACCGAGAAGCAGTTAGCCTTGTTCATAACATTGCAGGTGTAACCCTTTGCAATGCCGCCCTCAGCAATGATCTCGTTGGCCAGAGCGTCCAGCTTTTCCATATTGCGGCCCAGCAGAGCGACCTTTGCGCCTGCCCGTGCCAGAGCCTTGGCAAAAATGGAGCACAGAGTGCCGCTGGCACCGGTAACGACTGCGACCTTGCCGGTCAGATCGGTATTCAATACGTTCTTTTCCATGATCCTATTCCCTTTTCCAAGTCAGAAAATCAGTTCTGGTATTCTGCGGGCAGCTGATCCAGAGTCTGCCACTTAGCCATAGCGTCTTCCAGCTTCATGCCGTTTGCAACAGCGTCACGACGGCATGCGTTGACTGCCTGGATCTCCTTCATCTTAGCACCGGTCAGGGTGTAGCCCTTCATAGCGATCAGGGTTGCAGCCCAAGCGACCATGGGGATGATGCAGAACAGAACGATAACAACAATGTTCATGCCCGGAGTGTACGGATCGTACTGGGTGGGCAGGCTCTCCAGACCGATAAAGCTGACAGCGATGCCAACAACGGTAGCAGACAGGCTGGAGACCAGCTTGTCGACCAGGCTGAACAGAGTACCCATGATGCCGGGGATGTAGTTACCGGAACGGTAGGTCTCGTAGTCAGAGCAGTCTGCGACCATGGGGATGGGCATATCTGCAGTTGCGTAGTATGCGCCGTAGCCAATGCCGAAGAACAGAACGAACAGGATGGTGTACAGGTTGATGGACAGGCCGTTCTCACCCATGATGGACAGAGTGAAGGCATCGCTCTTGCCCCACAGGAACAGCAGGACCAGAACGCCGACGTAGCAGATCAGAGCAATGCTGACGTACTTCATCAGGCTGGCTTTCTGGCCTTCCTTCTGGCTGGTACGGACGGTGAGCAGGAAGAAAGGTACGCTGAAGACATAGCCCAGGATCATCATGGGCAGGTACAGGCCGTCGTAGTTGCCCATCATGCAGCCGTACAGCATGCACAGAACGGTGGTGTTGGTAGCGATGGACAGAGCCAGCTTGCAGCCTGCACCAGCGACCATCAGGCGCTGCATGGGCTTGTTGTTCTTGATGATCTGAACATACTCGCCGACCTTGACGGATTCAGTCTTGTCGCCGCCGATGCCGAAGTACTTGGGCTGATCCTTCTCCCAGATACCGATGATAGCCAGGATGGTCAGCAGGATGGAGATAACGATGCCAACGGGAGCCAGAGTACGGAAGAAGCCAGCAGAAGCGTAGCCGCCCTCGTAGTTCTTAGCCAGAATGGGAGCAAAGAACTGCATTGCGCCCATGCCCAGCAGGCTGCCGACGGTGTTGAAGATGGTGAACAGGGGGCGCTGCTTGGGGTCGTTGGTCAGAACAGTCTGGCCGGAACGGGTGCAGCTGGTCTGGAAGGTGTAGCCGATGACCCAAACTGCATACAGTGCCACGAATGCAACATAGCGCAGAGCCATTGCGGACTCCGGGATGAGCGGAGTGAGGCAGTACAGAGCCAGGATGCTGATTGCCATGATCACGTTACCGATGACCATGAAGGGGCGGAACTTACCAAACTTGCCGTTGGTGCGGTCCATCAGGGCACCAATGATGGGGTCGGTGATCGCGTCGAACAGACGCATGCCAGTGACCATGACCGATGCAAAGATCATGCTCAGTGCCAGGACCTTGCTGCCGAAGGTTGCGATGTAAGAAAGCACCAGCACATAGTACACGTTGGTAGCGCCGTTGTTCAGCGGAAACAGTACCAGCTGGTAGGTTTTGGCGCGGTTGACACTCGACGCCGTAGTCTTTTGTTCACCCATTGCGTTCTCTCCTTTTTGACATTTGATGGTTGATTTCGGAAATGATAAAATGGCAGCCTGCCCGCCTATGGGACAGGCTGCCACTGGGGTACTTAACTTGCTGTCAGAGGTTCAGGACCCGTGATCAGTTCTGATCCTCAGCAGCAGCGGTGTTGACCATGCTCTTCTTGAGCTTGATGGCAACGACCAGACGCCATGCGCACAGTACGGTCAGGATGAACAGCACTGCGATCAGAGCGTAGATCGCGGTCTGCCACCAGGGCAGGACGGTCTCCAGACGGTCGCCAGCAGACCAGCCGTTCATAGCGTTGGAGTTGACGACAGTGTACAGGATGTTGTGCAGCGCGTCCTTCATCTGAGCAACGATGTAAGCGTCGTTCTCGTAGTTAGCAGCCTTGGTGGTGTGGATCCTGGGCATCGGGCTATCCCAGATGTCAGAACCAGCGATCAGGCCATCGACCAGATCCATGTACTGGCTGGAACCAGAGAAGTCGGTGATGCACATACCGCGCATGCCCAGCTCGCCACGCAGGTAGCCGGTCAGCAGGTTTGCGTTAGCGCCGCACCAAGTTGCGCCCCAGCGGTTGAAGCCGGTCATGACGCTCCAAGCGCCGCCGTCAACAACTGCCTTGTCAGCAACTTCCAGGTAGATCTCGCGAGCGGTCTGCTCGTTCAGCCAGGTGTTGACACCGCGGCGGCTGGTCTCGGAGTCGTTCAGGGCAACGTGCTTCAGGTAGACGTAAACGCCCATGGACTGGATGCCCTTGACCTCTGCTGCGCAGATGGTGCCGGAGACAAACGGATCCTCGGAATAGTACTCGAAGTTACGGCCAGAGTATGCGGTACGGTGCATGTTGATGCCGGGGCCATACAGACCAGAGTAGCCCATAGCCAGGCAGTCCTCGCCGATGCAGCGGCCAACCTCGTTGATCAGATCAACGTTGAAGGTAGCAGCCATAACGTCTTCGGAGGTGTAGCACATTGCGGAAGCGCCGCCGGTCAGAGCAGCAGTCAGACCCTGAGGACCGTTCTCGTCCTTAGTAGCTGCCTTGCCGATGGAAGCAATTGCCTTGGTGTTGTGGAAGCCCAGGGTGATGGTCTGAACCATCTCGTCGTAGGTGAGCTGATCCAGCAGATCGTTCCACTGAGGATCGTCGTAGCTCTTGCCGATCATGGAAGCCAGGGTCAGACCGTTGTCTGCGCCCAGAGTGGGCATCTCAATGCTGTTAGCCAGAGAGCCGTCGTACTGGGTGAATGCCAGTGCAGCAGCCAGAGTCTCGTTCGCATTCAGGACAGCGGGTGCAGTGGGGAAGGTGCCGTTCCAGTCAGAGCGGGTCATCCAGGTCACATTGCCGGGATTGGTGCTGCTCTTGTTGGGATCGGACTCGTTAAACAGGTTGGTGATCGCAGCACCGGTCACAGAGGTAGCAAAGATCTCGGTGTCCAGGGTGTTGTTGGTCCACTTGAAGACCAGAGAAGTGTCGCCATCAGCGGTCATACGGCCGTTGGTGTTCTCGACGGTGTAGCCCTTAGCAGCCAGGATGTTGTTGACTGCGTTGTGGCTGTCGGTTGCAGCGGTGAAGTAGTAATCGCCTGCATCCAGGATGTAGGTCTTAGCGTTGTTTGCGTCGTAGGTACGCAGCTCGCTCTTCTTCACGGTGATGGTGACATCCTCGGAAGCGCCGGGAGCCAGGATCGCAGTCTTTGCAAAGCCGCACAGTTCAGCAGCAGCCTTTTCGATGCCGTTTGCCTTGTCGTATGCGGTGTAGGGAGACTGGAAGTAGATCTGGACAGTCTCCTTGCCGGAGAAGGTGCTGCCAGTGTTGGTGACCTTCAGGGTGACGGTGAAAGCGTCGTCGCTCTCAGTGACCTTGAAGTTGGAGTATGCGAAGGTGGTGTAGCTGTCGCCGTAGCCGAAGGGGTAAGCAACAGTGGTAGCCCAGTCATAGTCGCCTGCGTTTGCAGTGCCCATGACAACGTCCTCGTAACGGGTCTCGAAGTAACGGTAGCCCAGGTAGATGCCTTCCTGGTAGACGCTGTACATACCCTGCACGTCAGCGCCCTCGGTCAGCAGGTTGTACTCTGCTGCGTTGGGGTAAGCCTGAGTGAAGAAGTTGTACATTGCGGGGTTGGTCATGTTGTCGTACAGGTAGGTGTCGACCAGAGAACCAGAGGGGCTGACAGCGCCGGACAGCAGCTGAGCAACGCCGTTGATACCGGTCTGACCCACGTCGCCGATCCACATAGCGGAGTCGATGCCGTAGTCCTCACCGCAGATCTCGGGGTTGAGGAAGTCCAGCTCCAGAGCGTTGGAGCTGTTGATCAGAACGATGATGGACTTGAAGGTACCATTGTCCTTCAGAGCCTTCAGGTTCTTCAGCAGCTCGATCTCCTCAGCAGACAGCTCCAGGTAGTTGCCGGAGCCTTCGGTACCAGAGATCCAGAAGTCGTTGGTGCCGTTCTCGCCGCTGGGAAGGTCTGCACCCTCACCGCCGGAGCGAGCCAGAACAACGATCGCAGCATCGCCGTACTCAGCAAAGCTGCTCTCAGCGCTTGCCAGAGCACTCCAGGGAGCCTCGTTGACAGCGTACTGAGTGTTAGCCTCCAGCTTATCGGAGATGGAAGCCGGGGTCATGCGGCTGTACTTGCCAGCGACAGCGTCGGACTTGTACAGATCCCACAGAGTGGTGTTGACATTGATGCCCTGAGACTCCAGAGCGGTCTTGAAGTCGGGAGCCTTGCTGGTATCGACAGAGCCGGAGCCAGTGCCGCCGTACATCAGATCCACAGAGCCGCGGGCAAACAGGCTGACCTTAGCGCCGTTTGCCAGAGGCAGAGCGCCGTTGTTCATCAGCAGAGCTGCGCCTTCTGCCTCGACGGTAGCGCACAGTTCTGCCTCGTAAGCCTCACGCTCTTCGTCAGATGCGAAGCTGGACTTGAAGTATTCGGTATCTTCAGTAGTTTCACTCTTGATGATCTTGTAGGTAGATGCATTCAGAGCAACATTCAAAGTGGTGGCGTACTGGTTTGCGATGAAGTTGCCGACAAAGGCTGCTACGGTCAGGATGGCCGTCAGAGCAGTCAGCACAGACCACAAACGTACTTTGGGTTTCTTGCTGTTCACTATTTCTCCTCCTTGGATTTTATCCACAACCGCCATTGGGCGGATGTTGCATAGGTTACTGAGTCTTAGACCCAGTTTGCGCTGGTGGACTTGCCCTTGACCAGCTTGTAAGCGGGGTTGGGCTGTGCCACCTTGTGGAAGGTTGCAACATCGATGCAATCGCCGCTGACAGCCTTGATCTCCACATCACCGTTCATCGGTACGGTAAACTCGAACACGTGCTCGCCGGTCTTTTCCTCCAGCTTCTGGCCGTTGACGTACAGGGCAACTGCCTTCTGGTTGGAGTAGACCTTGACCTTGAGCTCGCTCTCGGTACGGTCCTCGTAGCGCTTGGAGCAGATGTGGACGAACTTTTCGTCGCTCCACCATGCTTTATACAGATAGAAGCTATCCTTCTTGGTCTTGCGGTCGAAGGTGACCAGACCCTTATGGTTCATACCCGGCTCGCCGCCCTGATCACGGGCATCGGCTGCAAAGTCGAACATATTCCACACATGAGTGGACCACATCCACTGGTGACGGTCGAAGCAGCGCAGCATGTACTCGTGGTACTTTGCCTGATACTCCTCGGTGTGGTCACCGCGGCGGGGATGAGAGCTGTGCAGGTTGGGCATACCCTCGGCACCGTACTCAGAGAAGCCCAGAGGACGGTTGGGGTAGACCAGATGGAAGAAGTCCATCCACAGGTCATTCAGGAACAGACCGGGCACATACCAGCCCAGATACAGGTTCCAGCTGACCAGATCGGTGATGTGAGCCACCGGGTTGAAGGGGCCGCACATTGCGTAGCAGGCCAAAGTGGTCAGACGAGTGGAATCCAGCTCGTGGCACAGGTCGTTGAGGACATGGTGGTTATCCAGCATATCCTTTTTGTCCTTGGTAGAGATGGTGATCTCGTTGGACACGCCCCAGCAGACGATGCAGGTGTGGTTGTAGTTCTGGTGGATCAGTTCCTTCATCTGGTTGATGGTGTTCTCGCGGCCATTGTTCATGTGCTCGGAGATGTAGGGGATCTCTGCCCAGACCACCATGCCGTACTGATCGCACAGATCATAGAAGTACTGATCGTGCTGATAGTGTGCCAGACGAATGGTGTTTGCACCGATCTCACGGATCAGAGCCATATCCTCGTCGTGCATCTCACGGGTGATGGCGTTGCCCAGAGCCTTGCGGTCCTGATGACGGGAAACACCGTGCAGGGGGTAGGGCTTGCCATTGAGGAAGAAGCCCTTCTTGGAGTCCACAGAGAAGCTGCGAACACCCACACGGGTGGTAACTTCGTCTACCGTCTCGCCGTCCACGCTCAGACGAACGATGCAGGTGTAGAGGTAGGGGTCCTTTACGCCGTTCCACAGATGAGCAGACTCCAGATGCATCATGGCATCGGTGCCCTCTGCAGTGGCAACCGTCTTGCCGGCTGCATCCTGCAGCTCCACAGAGACAGTGCCCTGGCCCTCGATCAGGGTCTCCACGCGGATGTCAGCGCCTGCGCCCTTAACGGTGGGAGTGATCTTGACACCGGTATCGCCAAAGTGGCCCAGTGCAATGTGGTCCTTGCTGACCACCATGAGGCTGACATCACGGTAGATGCCGCCGTAGAAGGTAAAGTCTGCCTTCTGGGGGTAGATGCGGTCGTTGACGCTGTTGTCCACTTCCACGGTGAGCTGGTTTTCCTTTTCCAGCAGAGCAGTCACATCTGCACGGAAGGTGGAGTAGCCGCCATCGTGTGCACAGACCTTTGCACCGTTCAGGGTGACCTGAGCGCTGGAGTTGACGCCCTCGAACTGAAGCCAGACCTGCTGGGTCTTTGCATCGAACTCCGGAGCTGCAAAGCTGGTACGATAGGTGCAGGTGCCGCGCCAATAATCATTGCCGCCGTCCTGGCCGTCGATATTGTTCCATGTATGAGGCAGAGTGACCGGAATGGTAACACCTTTCGGGCCGGTGAACTGCCAATTTTGCATGAGCTTTGTGATGTTGCGCATATCGGTCTCCTTTGTTGTTGTGGTGGTGTTGTTGATACTCTTTCGTTCATATTTTATCAAAACCTTTTTTGATTGCAATATGCTTGCGAAAATTGGTCATCTGGTGTGAATATTCGGTTTTTGACTCCCAAAATCAAACTGATATATTTGTTTAATTTTCACAACCCGTTGGATACAACAAGCTTTCGAATCCAAATAGGCGGCAGCCTTTTTCCTTTTCAGGATCAGACTGCCGCCGGAGGAGAGATGATTTACTTGTTTGCGTCCGCCGGGGCGGTGTTGGCCTTTGCAGCCTTAGCAGCCTTGATGCGTTTGACCAGCATTACCATGCTGCCCAGTGCCAGTACTGCCAGAGTGACATCCACTGCGATCAAAGCGGTCTTCCACCAAGGAGTGACCGAAACGATCTTGGTATTTGCAGTGACACCATTCATTGCATTGGAATTTGCCACCGTGTACAGGATGCGGTGGGTCGCCTGACGCATGGCCTGGGCGATATCGGCATCGTTGCTGTACAGTTTGAGCAGCTCATCGGTCCACTGTTGTGCGCTGGAGTCCCAGCTGTCGGTACCTGCAAGCAGACCCTGTGCAACGTCAAAGCTCTTCATCGTGATGCCATAGTTTGCAAACACGGAGTTGCCGGAGAAGTCTGTCAGGTTGAAGCCGTCCATGCCCCACTCGCCGCGCAGGATGTTTGTCTGCAGGCCCTTGTGCGCACCGGACCAGATACCGCCGATACGGGCAAATGCGTTCATAACACACTTTGCACCGCCCTCGGTAACCGCCATTTCAAAGCTCTTGAGATAGACTTCGCGAATAGCCTGCTCGCTGGCAAAGGTAGAAATACAGCGGCAGTGAGACTCGGTATCATTCAGAGCAAAATGCTTGATGTAAACGTAAACACCCTTGGACTGGATCCCCTCTACTTCTGCTGCAGCGATCTTGCCGGAGAGGAACGGATCCTCCGAGTAATACTCGAAGTTACGGCCGGAATATGCGGAGCGGTGGATGTTCATTGCAGGGCCATACAGACCGGAAGCACCCAGGTCCAGCATATCGTTGCCGATGCAGACACCTACTTCACGCATCAGGTCCACATTAAAGGTGGCTGCCATGATATTCTCATCACTATAAGCAGCGTGGCAGGTGGAAACACCGGTCAGAGTCTGCGTGAAGCCCTGGGGACCGTTATCGTCCACCGTAGCAGGCTTGGAAACAGACTGCACCATTGCGGTATTGTGGTAACCCTTGCCGACCAGCTCTGCCATTTCTGCAAAGGTGACCTGGTCCAACAGTTTTTCCCAATCGGGATCATCGTAGTCTTTGCCGATCATCATACCAAGGGTCATACCGTTGTCTGCGCCCATGGTAGGCATCTCAGCGGTAGAACCATCGGTGCCCTTGTAGCTCTGGTAGGGGTTGATATCCGTCAGAAGTTTCTCGTTTGCCTCAATGGCGATTTTCTGAGGCCAGGTCCCGGTCCAGTTGGAACGGCTGAGCTGGTTCATCTCATCATAGCCGTAGTAGGTCATATCCGCAGAATCCAGCTGATTGGTGATCGTTTCGCCGGTGGCTGCAGAGATGGAGTAGGTCCGGAAATCATTTCTGGTCTCTGCCCAGCCAAAGACCATCTCCGTGTTGCCACTGGCTGTCATGCCGTTTTCCACCGTATAACCCTTGGCTGCCAGAACATTGTTGACCGCATCATGGGCATCGTGAGCAGCAGTGAGATAATACTCGCCCGCCTCCAGAATATAGGTCTTTGCGCCGTTCTCATCGTAGCACGCCAGCTCGCTGCGGGGCACATTGATGGTTACAGTCTCGGTCTCACCGGGAGCCAACAGCGCAGTCTTGCCAAAGCCGCACAGCTCAACGGAAGCCTTCTCGATCTTGTTTGCAATATCGTAATCAGTATAGGGGGACTGGAAATAGATCTGGACAACCTCTTTGCCAGCTACAGAGCCAGTGTTCTTGACTGTAACGGTGACATTGTAGCTGTCCGAAACTGCATCGTAGCTGGTGCCAAAGTCAGACCAGGCGAAGGTGGTGTAGCTCAAACCATAACCGAAGGGATATGCCACAGTGGAAGCGTAATCGTAGCTACCAACATTGGCGGTACCCATGATGACATCCTCGTAACGGGTCTCGTAGTAACGATAACCAACATAGATGCCTTCCTGATAGGTGATGTAGTAGCCATTGCCGTCCAGACCGCCGTTTGCAACGGAGTACCAGTGAGCGGTGTCAGACTCATCGTAGTTCGTGTAAGCGTTGCCATAGTAATCCACCAGAGCGGGCGCCGTGGTATTGTCGTAGCAATAGGTATCTACCAGATGGCCGGAGGGATTCACGTTACCCACCAGGATATCTGCCACCGCATTCAGACCCCAGGTTCCGGTGTAGCCGATCCACAGGGCAGCATCTACGCCGTAAGCCGGGTCATTAAGGAAGTCGCACTCCAGCGCATTGGTAGAGTTGATCAGGACGATCACACGGTCGAACTCCTCATTGGCCATCTTGAGCATATCGCGCTCTTCGGTGGTAAGAGACAGAACATTGGTGCCATCGGTGTAGGCACCATATTCCAGATCTGCACCTTCGCCTGCCACACGGGAGATGGTAACGATCGCTGCATCGCCGTAGGAGGCAAAGCTGGAACGCACACTGGTGATATCAGCACCCGCCGCCACATCGGCCGCATTCACATTGGTGCCGTACAGCGCCACAGGCACTTCGTTGATATGCCATGCAGCACGATCGCCCAAACTGGTGCCTTTGCTGGGAGTGCGGACATAATCCTTGCCGGCACCAGTAGTGTAGAAGTCCCACAGAGTGGGGTTAACTTCCAGCCCGACCTCTTCCAGAGCCTGCTTCAGGGTAGGCGCCTTGGAGGTATCGATATCCGCAGAGCCGGTGCCGCAGGTAACGATATCCACACTGGAATGACTCAGAGTGGAGACCTTGCTGCCCACAGCCAGAGGCAGAGCACCATTTTCATTCTTGAGCAGAACAGCACCTTCGCCGGTGAGCTGCTCTGCGATCATCTTATCATGTGCCTCCAGCTCCTCTACGGAATTGAAGTCACTTGTGTAATAAATCGCACCGTCATCCACGCCTTCGGTCTTGAAGGTGCTGATCTTGAGTGCAATGTTGACTGCCTGCTCGCTGGCAAATGCCAGGTTGGAGCCAATGCAGGCACCTGCAAACGCGACTGTAAAGAGTACCGTCAGTACACTCCACAGTACAATGCCTGTGCCCTTCTTTTTGCCTTTCGACATAGCTTCTTCTCCTTTTTATCATTGCTTTTATGAACAACACTCCGGGAGCAGACAAGTTCCTGAACACCTTCTGCCCAGATTTCATTTCAATTCTAATGATTTTCTTTTAACGATGCAATACTCTGCGACATTCGGTCGTTTTGAGTGAATATTCGGATTTTGACTCCCAAAATCAAACTGATATATTTGTTTAATTTTCACAACCCGTTGGATACAACAAGCTTTCGAATCCAAATAGGCGGCAGCCTTTTTCCTTCTGTCAGAAGCAGCAAATCATGGGCAACAAAAAGAACGCATCACTCTTGTGATGCGTTCTGGTTCTGATCGATTCAGACAGATGTTTTTACACTGATGGGAAAGATGATCTTTACCGCAAAAAACTCATTCTGCGTTTCGGTGGTCAGGGTTCCTTTGTACTTCTGCACGATGCGCTTGACCACCTTCAGCTCATACTGCGCCGTGCGGTTGGCAGAAGCCTCTGCCGTGCGGGCCGGACTGATAACATTGATGACTACAAAGCCCTGCCGCATACAGACCAGAAGGTCGATCCCCCTGCGCTCCGGCTGAGTGACCATCACAGCGCTTTCAATGGCATGATCCAGCATGTTGGCAAACAGAGCATACAGATCACCCGCTTCCAGATGGGTGAGGCAGCTGCCGTCGGCCACTGCATTGAGCCGGATATCCCTGCTCTCGCACAGAAGGGTCTTTTCGGTCAGGACAACATCCAGCACCTCGTTGCCGGTGTTGCGGTTTGCATCGTAAAGGCGGGCAGCCTGCTCCGCATCATCCAGACTTTGCTGCGGCACAGATTCCGGCGCAAGCTTGCGCAGGGCTGCGATCTGTACCTTTAGCTCGTGACAGCGGCGATTGATGATCTGCACGTTCTGCCGGGCCACCTGATACTGCTGACGCTGGCGGTCGTACAGGAGGTTCATGGTCTCCATCTCTTTTTGCATGGCCGATTTTTTGAACAGCTCGGTCTGGAACCACAGCAGAGTCAGGAAATAAAACTGTCCGATCAGGACAGTGAACACAAAACTGGCCGGCATCTGCGACACCTGTGCTGTATCCAGCAGTGCTGCCTGCACCATAAACAGGATCCCGATCAGAAAAGCGCTGCTGAGCTGACGGGGACCGATGTGATAGCTACCCTTATAGGGAAGCTTGCGGGCCAACAGGAAATAAAGCAGCGCATAGAAGCAGAACCCCATGACCAGCTGCATCAACTGCACCGGCGGGCTGGCTACAGCCAGCGGACGGCCACATTCTGCACAGAACATCTCCAGCATATTCCAGCCTTCGTAGGCGGTCTGTGCAGCCAGCAAAGCCCATACCGCACAGTACCATGCACCCTTTTTGTTGATCTCGACACAAAAGCAGATCATACCGCCCAGCAGCAAAAAGAACAGGACGTACATCACCAGCAAAGCGGCCTGCCGCTCCGGCAGGGTATTTTCCTGTGCTATGGGGTCCAGCACCTGGGCCAGCAGCACTAGCGGCAGAAGCATCCCGCCGGCACGCAGCCAAAAATGAGAACGGCGGCGCAACGGCAGACAAAAGACCAATGCTGCACACCAGCGCAGCAGGGCACGGAGAACTGCGTCGGAGAAAAGAGCCGTCACAGCACACCTCCCAGATAGGAGGCCACTGCCGTGAGGAAGGATGCCTTTTGGCGGCGGCTGATCTCCAGCTTATCCTCCCCTACCTGCACAAAGTTGTCATCCACCGAACGGACATGAGCCAGATTGACCAGATAGCACTGGTTGCATTTTACAAAATAGTGTTCCGCCAGCTGCTTTTCAGCGCTTTGAAGGCTGGAGCGTACCGCAAATTCACCTTTTGCGGTGTGATAGTACAGCATCCGGTTCCGGGTCTCCAGATAATAGATGTCGCCGGTGTCCAGGATCTTCATCTCCTTGCCCGCCAGCTGAAGCACGACCTGTGCGCCCCGGCGGCGCCGGACCCGCTGGATCGCTCGGGCCAGCTTTGTAGTGAACTGATAGTAGTCTACCGGTTTGAGTACATAGTCCATAGCATCCACCGAGTAACCCCGGATGGCATACTGCGCCATATTGGTAACAAACACCAAAATCAGATCCGTGTCCACTTCCCGAATACGCTCCGCTGCGGCAAATCCGCCCAGCTGAGGCATCTCTACATCCATGAACAGAATATCGAACCGTCCGGGCTGATAGTCCTTGACCAGCAGCGCACCGTCTGAAAAGCAGGTGATCTCCACCTGGATCTTTTGTTCTTCGGTATACTGCCGGATAAAACTGCACAACTGTTCCCGCATTGCATCCTGATCTTCCACCACTGCGATCTTCAGCATCAAATCCATTCCTTCCTGCACGATTTCCGGATATTATGACATTATTGAAACATAAAACCGAACAAAATGCAACGGGAAATGTGCAAAATGTAAAGAGCACCGTCGGCCTTTTTGCCAACGGTGCCCGCTGTTTCAGAGTGTTTTGACCGTATCCAGCTCACACTGATCGATCTGATTTTTACCGCCGATCACACAGATACCGCCGTTTTCCAGCGTTGCCTTGAGGACCGAAGCCATCTGAGCAAGCTGTGCAGGCGTTGCCTCCAGCAGCTGGCGGCGCTGTTCACAGCGCTGCTCCCAGGTAATGCCCTGCAGGTACAGGCTATCTGCTGCGGTACCCTTTGCACGGGGCGTCAGAAGCGGCTCGGCATCCGACACGGTACCGATGATGAAGCCCGTGAGATCCGGCTCCTCCTTGCACATCTGCGCCAGGAAATCGGCACCGCCAAGGTAGCTCTGCAAGGATTTTGCACCATTGGGGTCACGGTAGCTGTAGCAGCCCGCAAAACCATTGGCCCTCGTCAGCAGGCCGGTGCCATAGGCGCCGCCCTGCACACGGATAACGTTCCACAAATAGCTCAGGCTGACGATGTTGGCCGCCAGTTTCCAGGCGCCATGCGCACTGCCGCCGTTGGCATACAGATCGCCGCCGCGGTATGCAAATGCGATATCTGCCGGGATCACAATGCCCTCACGGCAAACACCCCAGGGCTTGAGGGTACAGGGGTCCGCCTTGGGTGCACGCTCCGGCAGCATTCCGGCCAGCTTTTCAGCCGTGAGCGATGCTGCCTGTGCGGTCTGACCGGTAATGCTGATCGTGAGCCGGTTTTTAGCCACCAGTTCGCAGCGCAGAGCCTCCAGCTGGGTACGCAGGGTCTGCCAATCCCAGTTTTCGTCCTGCTGCTTGAGCCACTGATAATATTGGAAGCCGCCACCTACACACTCATCTGCCACACCAACCGGATACAGCTGTGCACTGACACGCTTCATAGCGACCATGTGGCCGCCCATGGTCATCTGCTGCATCATCTGCATCTTGTTCTGGCGCAGGATATCCCGGACCTCTTTTTCTTCCTCAAAGCAGGTCTCGTTCAGGATCTCGGCTGCCAGATCGATGGCTGCACCCAGCTTTTCGTCCAGAGCACTGAAGCTGAGGCAGAACTTGGTCTTGCAGCTCTGAGGCTGCTGCACCAGTGCGTAGTTGCTGACATGGCAGCCCAGAACGCCGCAGATCAGCCGCTGTGCCACACTGAGTTCCTGTGCAGAATGACGCCGGGTCTTGAGCACACCCAGAAGATCTGCCAGGAAAGCCATACGGGAAAGCTCTTCCTCAGAATAGCCGTCTGCATCAAAATAAAGCTTAACATACTGGATGCCGCCGGTATTGACCTCGTGCAGCAGTGTGGGGATACCCTCCAGAGTCTTCTGTTCCATGGGCAGCTGCTCCGGGGTATCAGACAGATCCGACAAAGCCAGGCAGGGCAGTGTTGCCAGCTGCTCCGGGGTGTCCTCGCTGTTCTGCCAGGCCAGCAGATTATCCTGCTGCGCCTGCAAACGGGCACGGTCGGCCCCGGTCCACGCAGAAGACTCTGCTGCCAGGCGCTGTGCCTCCGCTGCACGGCGTGCTTCGCCGGCGGTGCGGCTGGGCACCATGGTCACTTTGCAGCGATGGGGGTTGTCCAGAACCAGCTCCCGCAGCAGCTGCTCAAACCAGCCTTCGTCCATCTTCTGAGCCAGGCGGGTGAACAGATCGCCGATCTGCAGGTTTTTCTCTGGTGCACCGCCGTACAGCCAGCTTTCCATGGTCTGGATGCAGAAGACGATGCCCTGCGGATAGCTGCCAAAGTCCCGTTCACGCATCTGGAACTCCAGATTTGCCATGCTGCTGCGGATCATCTCACGGTCCAGGCCGTTCTGAGCCAGATCCTGCAAGGTTGCCCACAGGGTCTGCTCAGCCTCGGCACAGCAGCCATCCTTGATATTGCGCAGTTCAAGGCACAGATACGGCTGACTTACGCCGTCCTGCACCTGGAAGATCACATTTTCCGCCAGACCCTTTTCCAGCACGGCTTTGGTCAGGGGTGCCTGATTGGAACCGCACAGAACATCCGACAAGATCTGTGCACCAATGATCTTCTCACGCTCTGCCCAGCTGCCCACCGAGCGGCCAAATGCCACACGGGTGTGGTCTTTTTCTTCTTTTTCCGAAGCGACCTCATAGGTCACCGTCGTCTCGCCGCCATCGCAAGGAGCCTGCAGAGCGGGGGGTGCAATGCGCTCGCCGCGCTGGATCCCGGACAGGACTCCATCCAGGACCGCCAAAACTGCAGCAAGATCCATGGCGCCATCCAGGAAGATAAAGCTGTTGGAGGGAGAATAGAACTTTTTGTGTCCCGCCAGGAAGCCCTCGTAAGTGAGGTCCGGGATCACCGCCGGATCACCGCCGGAGACCCAGCGATAGGGCGTGTCCGGATACAGCGCCTCCAGAAGGGCATGGTCCTGCAGGGTGTCGGCATCGGCCAGTGCCCCCTTCATCTCATTGAAAACAACGCCCTTGTAGCTGGGTGCCCCCTGCTCGTCCAGCTCATAGTGCCAGCCTTCCTGCTGGAAGATCTCCGGCTTATGGTAGATGCTGGGGTGGAATACCGCATCCAGATAGACTTTCATCAGGTTGATAAAATCCTTATCATTGCGGCTGGAGATGGGATACATCGTCTTATCCGGAAAGGTCATAGCGTTGAGGAAGGTGTTCATGGAGTGTTTCATCAGCTCCACAAAAGGCTCCTTGACCGGATACTGATCCGAACCGCACAGCACAGAGTGCTCCAGGATGTGGAAGATGCCCGTGCTGTCATAGGGCAGTGTGGTAAACGAAATGCCGAAAGTCTTATTTTCTTCGGCACGGTCCAGCCAGACCAGCTTTGCACCGGTACTGTCGTGCTCGTACTCATGCAGCGTCGCAGACAGCTCCTCCAGCGGACGGGATGATACGAGGGTAAAGCCGGAAATATGTTCGCTCATAACAACGTTTCCTTTCTGTCTCACTTCTTAATTCAATAAAGAAGGGACATTTGCAAATATTTATCAAAATTATACTTTATTTGTAATCAAAAAGCAACTACGGCACCGCATACCGGCGGACTGGCTTTGAAATCGGGCAGCATCAAAACAAAAACCGCCTGCAGCTCTCTGAACTCAGAAAAGCTGCAGGCGGTTTCAGGTGTGTGCAAATGGATGGGATCAGACAGGGAACTCCATACTATCCAGCACCGAGAACAGCAGGTCCTGCTGCAGACCGACGGCACTGTTTGCCCAAAGGGTATAGTTGGTGTTGCCATACTGGAACATCGTGTACTGAGACAGGACCTGACCTGCCCCGTTCTGGACCGTATAGACCAGATAGGTCCTGCCATCCGGCGCAGTATAGGCTGTTTCTGTGCAGGAAGCACCCTCATTCTGCGTATACAGACAGGTGTCTGCCTTGACCGGCTTTTCGTCCCACTGGGTCATAGCCTCCAATGCAAGACAATTGCCGTTCTGCTGGCGGTACTGCCGATAGTTCGTGTGCGTGATCTTGAGCGTCGGCGTAAAGCTGACCTCGATGCACTCTGCATAGTTAACGGTATCGTCCGGCTTCTGCATGGCATCGAACACAGGACTATTTACAAAGGAGACGCCAAGCATCTTTTGCGCATTTTTGCGGGAGCTGGCCGAGACCGTTGTGCGAGAGTCGCCCATTCTGCCCGCCTTGCGCACCTGCGAACGGATCTCGTCGCTGATGCCGCTGGCCTTTGCAAAGTCTGTATTGTTCAGATCATAGGTGAGTTCCACAGCACCGTTTTTCTGTTCGATACTGCTTGCCTTGACCGCCGCATCGGCAGCCAGAGCAGCCGGGAACAAAAATGTTGCTGCGCACACCACTGTCAGCAATAATGCTGTAAGTTTATGCTTTTTCATAGGTATTCCCCTTTCGTATTACCCCGTCAAAGGGAGCCTCCATGTACCAAGGTACAATTCCGCACCCTAAGAATAACAGCGTTTTTCTACAGAGTCAATAGGCAGCAGCCACAAAAAAAGCACTGCATTTTGTTTGGTTTGTCCAATTTGGGAACATTCCAGCCCTGTAGTTCCGGGTTTCTACACCCTATAAACGTTCCAAAAAGCGGTTTTATTGCACTGCAGAAAAAAATCTGCAGGAAATTCCGGACTGGTCTGTTGATTGAAGGCCGACAGGTAAATTTTACAGCATTCTCGCCCTCTGTATCCAACGAAGTATCGTAAGTTTTAAAAAAGCGCAAAAAATTTTAAAAAAATCCTTGACAAAACGGCTGGTTTCAGGTATTATAGTGGAGCGCCAAGGGCAAAGGCCTGAAGGCAAGAACAAAAGATGGAAAGATGGCTGAGTTGGTCTAAGGCGCACGACTGGAAATCGTGTAACGT
>CAYXQN010000009.1:0-36173 GCA_964466825.1 uncultured Faecalibacterium sp.
TGTTCTCAACGATGATGGTGCCGTTGTAGACTTCGTTGACGCGCTGGTGGCCGTGGCCAGCAACGACGACTGCGAATTCGGGGCAGGCATCGATCAGATCGTACACGCCGGAGCCGGAAACGTCATACTCGTTGGTGGTGTGCATATGCATGACACCGATGATGATATCGACCTTATCCTTGATCTTGTCAATGATCTTACGGGACTCGTCAACGGGGTTGGTGACGGTCCAACCTTCCAGGTTCTTGGCATCCCAACGGGTGATGTTGGGGGTGACCATGCCGATGACACCGATCTTCAGGCCGCCCTTGCGGATGATGGTGTAACCCTTTGCCAGAGGCTTGCCGTCCGGAGCATAAACGTTACCGGTCAGGCAGGTAGCCTTCAGCTGAGAGAGGAACTTCTGGGTGACATCCAGGCCGTAGTTGTACTCGTGGTTACCGGTGGTGTAGATGTCGTAGCCGATGGCGTTGATGGCAGCTGCCATGGGGTGTACTTCATCGGTCAGGAACAGGTCAGCGGAGTTGCCCTGGATGGTATCGCCAGAGTCGATGACCAGGGTGGTAGCAGTGCGCTTTGCCTTGATGGCGGTAGCCTGCTGTGCTACGCTGCCGGAAGTATCTTCCTTATAAGCTGCGTAGTCAAAGGTGCCAAACTTGCCGTGGGTGTCGCTGGTTGCCAGGATCTGAAGGTCCATCTTAACGAGAGACTCGCAAGCAGATGCTGCGGGTGCTGCGCAGGTAACAGCAGCTGCTGCTGCGGAAACAGTAGCTGCGCGCAGGAAGTTACGACGGGTGATTTTATTCTGTGCCATGGAAACAACCTCTCTTTCTGCATTTGACTCCGTGTCTGAAGTCTCAGTATTACTAGTATAAAACGTATGACTCTTTTTGTGCAATGGACAATGTGGAGAAAAGTTTCGTCAAAAATCGTGCAGGTTCTCTAAAAGTGTAATAAGTACGACTTTTAAGTTTTGTATACTTCAACCGACTGAAGAAAATAATTTCCAAACGCAAAAAAGAAAGGGGCGCCGCAGACAAGAAAGCGGCGCTCCTGATAGGATTTATAGGCTCCCGGAGGAGGCTGTTGTGAAAAAAATTTCCGGTCAGATCACATGGTGATCCAGCCCAGAGCGTTGGCTACCGAGCTGATCAGGATGATGCCGGCAAACAGCGGGCACAGCCAGCGGATCATAAAATGGAAGATCTTTTTGCGGCGGAAGGGCATTCCGTTATAGGTGACCTCTGCTTCGATCTGGTCTACGCCGATCACACGGGAAACCAGCAGGCAGACCGCAATGGCGGCAATGGGCATCATGACGGAGTTGGTGAGAAAATCAAAGAAATCCAGGAACTGCATCCCGAATACCGTGACAGAGGACAGAGGACCATAACCCAGGGCCGAAAGACTGCCCAGTACCAGGATGATCACGCCGATGAGCAGGGTGGAACGTTTGCGGTTCCAGCCAAGTTCGTCTTCAAAGGTGGAAACGGCACTCTCAGTCAGAGCGATAGAACTTGTAACAGCAGCAAACAACACCAGCACAAAGAACAGCACGCCGATCAGTGTGCCAAAGCCCATGCTGTCGAACACCTTGGGCAGGGTGATGAACATCAGGCTGGGACCGGCCTGCAGGGTGTTGGGATCTCCGCCGGAGAAGGAGAAGACGGCCGGGATGATCATCAGGCCGGCCATGATGGCAATGGCAGTATCAAAGACCTCTACGCTGGCGGTAGAGTCCTCGATGGAAACGTCCTTTTTCATATAGGAACCAAAGGTGATCAGAATGCCCATAGCAATGGAAAGGGAGTAGAACATCTGGCCCATGGCAGAAACGACCGTCATCCAGGAAAAGTTTGCAAAGTTAGGGACCAGGAAATACTTGACACCTTCCAGTGCACCGGGACGGGAGATGGAATAGCCGGCAATAATGACCGACAACACCACAAGGATGGGCATCATTACCTTGGAAACACGCTCAATGCCGTTGCGGACACCAGCGTAAACGATGGCAATGGTGAATAATGCAAAAGCAACAAAGCACAGCTCGGTGGACAGACCATTGGAGATGAATGCAGAAAAATAACCGTCCTGAGCCAGAGCATTGCCGTGGCCGAGCAGGTATTCTACCAGATATTTAATGACCCAGCCGCCAATGACCGAGTAGTATGGAACGATAAGGATCGGGATGATGGCGTTGATCCAACCGCCAAAGGCAAAGCCGCTACCCTTGCCAAAGCGCCCAAAGGCACCCACGGGGCTCTTTTTGGTCATACGGCCAATGGCGGTTTCAGCCATGATCATGGTATAGCCAAAGGTAAAAGCAAGGATGATATACACCAGCAAGAAAATTCCGCCGCCATACTTGGCTGCAAGATAGGGGAAACGCCAGATGTTGCCCAGGCCGACCGAGGCACCGGCTGCAGACAGCACGAACCCGATCTTGCCGGAAAAGGCGCTCCGATTAGGATGTTGATGTTCCATGTTTTTTTACACTCCTGATATTTTTTTAGACACAATGTGCTTAGTGTAACATACCGGCAGTGGGAATGCAACTGATTTGTTGGGATAAAAAGCGTTTTAGGGTAAAAAAGCGGCAAACAAAGTGCTCCGCCGGCTGGTCGAATATCAGTCGGCGGAGCGGTGATAAGATATACTTTAATAAGGATAGAAAATCACACTGTCCGGGTGAGCAACAGGACAGCTTCGCAGTGTTTTGTCCGGGGGAAAAGATCTACGGGTTGGACCTTTTCGGTGTGATAACCGTGTTCCTTTAACCAGGCAGCATCCCGGGCTGCAGTGGAGGGATTGCAGCTGACATAGACGACCCGGCGGGGGGCCATCTGCACGACAGCAGACAGGGTGGCTTCGTCACAGCCCTTACGGGGCGGGTCCAGCATGATCACATCCGGGTGCAGGCCTTCGTTGGCAAGCTGGGTAGCAGCCTGGCCGGCATCTGCACAGAAGAACCGGCTTTTGGCAGAAACATCTTTGCCCATACGTGCAGCATTGGCCTTGGCGCTTTCGATGGCTTCAGGCACGATCTCTACACCAACAAGCTCACGGCAATGATCGACCATGGACAGACCAATGGTACCCATACCGCAATAAAGATCCAGCAAAAGATCGGTATCGTTCAGCTGTGCGTACTCGGCGGCAACACCATACAGCCGTTCCGCTGCCAGAGTATTGACCTGATAAAAAGAGAGCGGTCCAAGCTGGACCGGAACATTGCAGAGGGTGTCCTCGATATAACCCTTTCCGGTAAGGGTCAGAGTCTGGCTGCCCAGAATGACATTGGTATTTTTGCTGTTGACATTCAAGAGAATCGTAGAAATGGCAGGAAATTTGGAGTGCAGTCGGGTGCAAAGCTCATCGCTGTGAGGGAGCTTTGCACGGGTGCATACCAAACATACCATGATCTGGCCGCTGTGAACGCCCCGCCGCAGAAAAATATGTCGGACAAGGCCGGTTTCGGTCTCCTCCTGATAAGGAGGGATTTTTTTTTCTGCCAAAAAAGCGCAGATCTCATTCCCGATCTCGTTTAGCACACCGGGCTGCAGTTTGCAATCCGGGCAGGGGACGATGCGGTGGGTGCGCCCGGCATAAAAGCCAATGCAGGGGGAGCCGCTTTTATCCAGTCCGACAGGGAACTGCACTTTGTTGCGGTAGCGGTCAGATTCCGGAGAGGGAAGGATGGGCAGGATGGGGGCATCCAGACCGCCGATGCGCTGGAATGCGTCGGCAACATTATCCTGCTTGGCGCGCAGCTCGGCCGTATAATCCAGGTGGCGCAGGCTGCATCCGCCGCAGGGGCCGGCAACAGAACAGTCTACCGGAATACGGTCCGGGGAAGGGACCCGCAGCTGCTCCAGAATACCAAAGGCATAGCGTTTGCAGTCCTTGACGATACGTACATCCGCCTGATCGCCAGGAGCGGTGCCGGGAACAAAGACGGTCTCGCCGTCCGGGCTGTGTGCGACACCGCTGCCATCGTTGGAAAGCCGCTCGATAAGCAAGGTGAGGATCTGATTTTTATGTAAAGCCATAAAAGGAACTCCTTTGTCGATATGGGATCAGGTCGTTTCAGCAGGAGGGGCGGCAGGTGCTGCAAGATATTTGCTGGGAGGTACACCCTTTGCACGTTTGAATACCCGCGAAAAATAAAATTGGTCAAAAAAGCCTACCGAGACCGCCACCTCGGCAATGGAAAGGTTGCCTTCCCGCAGAAGCTTGCAGGCTTCGTTGATGCGGTAATCCGTCAGATAATTGATGGGGCTTTTGCCGACGTTGAGCATAAACACCCGGTACAGATGGCTGCGGGATACACCCACACTTTTGGCCACATCATCAATGGAAATATCGTGCGAATAGTTAAATTGAATGTACTTGATAGCGTTGAGCACATACTGGCTGGAGGAAGATGCCGCATGAGACCGACCGGCAGCGGTCTCCTTCATGAGGGCGGCGATGAACAGGTACAGATAGCCCACCATTGCAGTTTCGTCCTGAGGCTGCAGTCCACGAAAGGAATAGATGTTGTTCAAGGCCAGACGCATTCCCTCCGGATCCTGGGTATGGTGGACCGGATCTTTATCTGAAAAGGGGAGCTGTGCTGCCAGCTTGTGAGCATTGGCTCCGTTGAAACCGACCCAGCTGTATTCCCAGGGGTGCTGCTCATCGGCTGTATAACGGATCAGCTGATTGGGACGGGCAAAGAATAGATCCCCTGCACTGACGGCCCAGGTGCGCCCCCCGACCTCAAACGTACCCTTGCCGGAGACCACCAGATGGATCAAATAATGATCCCGGATGCCGGGGCCCCAGGTCTGGCTGGGGGCACAGCGCTCCAAACCGCAGTTGAAGATGGAAAGCTCAATATTGTTGGAATAATTCTGCTTGAAGGACTGTTTATAAACATCAGGCATTGCCGTTTACCTCCGTGGGCCGCATTGTGAGCCTAGTATACCATAAAAACATCTGCGAATTCAACAAAAGTACATCTTATTCTTTGAACTGGACGACAAAAATCGAGCTTTTTGACAGTTGGAATTGAAAATCGAAGTAGCTTGCATTACAATAGGCGTAATAAAATACCTCGTCTGTTTTTAAGGGAGGGATCATTATGGCAACCAGTGCACAGCTGAAGCAGCAGATCGCAGCAAACCAGTGGGATAACCAGCTTATTTCCTTGTACGGAAATGACCCGGCGGAGCTGGAACGGCAGCGCCGGCGCTATTGTGAGGCGCTGGTGCAGTTTGAGCGGTATTTTGGTCCGGGACGGCAGGTGCGCATTTATTCTGCGCCGGGGCGTGCGGAATTGGGCGGCAACCACACCGATCACCAGCATGGATATGGACTTGCGGCAGCAGTTACACTGGATCTGATCGCAGTGGCAGCTTGTAATCAGGACTCCTATGTAAGAGTGAAATCCTGGGGATTCAACAAGCTGGATGTGATCGACCTGAGTACGACTGCACCGCAGGAAGGCGAGGGAACACATTCTGCCAGCTTGATCCGGGGGATCGCAGAAGGGCTGAGAGCAAGCGGGAAACAAATCGGCGGATTTGACGCTTACACGGTCAGTGATGTGTTGCGAGGATCGGGGCTGTCCAGCTCAGCAGCATTTGAAATGGGCATGGCAACCATCTGGAATACGGAGTATAATTGCGGACTGGATGCAGCAGCGCTGGCAAAGATCTGTCAGTATGCAGAAAATATCTACTTTGGAAAACCGAGCGGACTGCTGGATCAGCTGACCAGCGCAGTGGGCGGGGTGATCTTTGCGGACTTTGCAGACCCGGCAGAACCTAGGATCGACAGGATCCATGCCGATGGACTTTTGCCGAAAGGAATGAGCCTGTGCGTAACAGACACCAAAGGCAGCCACAGCGAGCTGACGGGGGAGTTTGCGGCGATCCGGCAGGAGATGGAGCAGGTAGCGCAATGCATGGGGCGGAAGGTCCTGGGACAGGTGCCGGAAGCGGAGTTCTGGGCTGCGATGCCCCGGCTGCGTCGGACTTGTGGGGATCGGGCGGTGCTGCGGGCTATCCACTATTTTGAGGAGAACGCCCGTACGCTGGAACAGTGCAAAGCGCTGCATAAAAAAGACTCCGTACGGTTTTTAGAGCTGGTGCAGGCCAGCGGACTTTCCTCTTTTACAATGTGCCAGAACGTATACTGTACAACAGATGTCAGGAACCAGGGGCTTTCGGTGGCATTGGCAGTCAGTCAGTCTGTTTTGCAGGGCAGCGGTGGTGCATGGAGGATGCAGGGCGGTGGTTTTGCGGGGACCATCCAGGCGTATGTGCCACAGGAACAGCTGCAACGCTACTGTGCAGAGATCGAGCGTATTTTTGGAGAACACAGCTGCTATATCCTGCGCCTGCGAGAGCAGGGCGCAATGCAGGTGATTGGATAAAAAACTCCCGGCAGGCTTTTGAACTGGGCCTGCCGGGAGTTTTTTGTTTTTGTGTGAAGGATCAGAGCGGGTGTTCCGGAGTATTGGACTGAGAACGGGTAAACTGCTGTACACGATCTACAGTATCGTCCGAAAAACCGAACCGGTCAGACAGAGCATTGTAAATGTTGAAGACGGTCACAACGCCGGTCTTGACTACCTTGAACAGCAAGGTGGGTACAAAGGTGAACGAGAAGGAAAGCAGACCATGGCCAAACGAGAGAGCATTCAGATGCAGATTGTCAAAAAAGGAACTCAGTGCATCAGCAAACTCCCCGCCGCCGGTGATGCTGTAAAGTTCATCTTCCGGGATAAATGCATAAGAGGACGGCATTTGAAGCTGTTTCATAAAAACTCTCCTTTCTGGATAAGATGATCCGTAGTTGGTTATGATGTGATCGGTTTACGCTGCCAGTGCAGGAGTGGCCGTTGCATCCGCAGTCTGCGGCGGTACGATGGCATTGAACAGATTCTTAAAGGATCTGACGAGGCCAAGTACCTGCGTGTAAGCGTAGTAGCCGCCCAGAGCACCCATGCCGACGGTTGCGACCTTGCTCCACTTGTTCATGCCGGTCCAGAAGTGGTCCAGTGTACCAAACAGGCTCAGACCGTCAGCCATACCGTTTTTGATCGTATTGGAGAACATGTCAAGCGCACCCTGGCCCAGCATATAGAGGGTGTTGACCGCAAGGTTCATCGCATAAAAAGCAAGCACATCGGTGTTGACACTGACTGTGTATTTGCCGACATCAAAAGAATAAATGGCACCGCCGTCAAGGTAGGTCATTTCCTCTTCGCAAAGCACTGCATAAGCGGCAGGCAGACGCATAGAGTCCTGATATGTGTGTTCCATGATGGGAAGCTCCTTTCACTCATATAATCTGTCCGGGGACAGACTATCCATTACATGAATTGTAGCATATCTATATGAAAATAACAAGGGACTGAAGCCCTCAAAATCATGATACATTTGTGAAGGTCTTGTGATAAACTCTCTGGGAATTTTTGATATATCGATGAGAAAATAACGGAAACAGGACGTTGTTTTGGTGAAAAATGTTCTTCAAACAAAAGCCCGCAGGGGCGCCGTTCCGGGCCGTTCCTGCGGGCATACTGCCAGAGGCAGCGGATGAGAAAGGAGAAATAAAGGGAAACAATGGGTCAGGGAACACGTTCATACAACTCTGTCAGGGAGGCGATATGCTCGCTCAATTCCGGAGAGAGTGCGGTGCCAAGCCGCCACTGCCAGTTGGCGCAGGGGGTGCTTGGGGTGTTGATACGTGCTTCAGGACCCAGGTGCAGCCAATCGGCCAGAGGGATGATAGCCATATCGGATACGCTGCCAAGACAGGCGCAGATCATGGCTTCGGTCAGGTCCTTTGGTTCACAGCGCAGATAACGGCAGGCATAGGCAACATCTTCCTCACTGGCTAGGAAGGAGGGAATGAAGTGGTAAAATTGGATACAAGAAAACGCACATGGATGTAGGCCGCTCCGGGAAGGAAAACTCCTGCAAGAACAGGGAGTTGGATGCTGAAATCGTCTGGGTCTTTAAGGGATATTCAGTCGGCTGAACAGCTTTGGAACAACAAAAAGCCCTCCATCTTGTCATCGATGGAGGGCTTTGCTGATTGCTGATTATTTTGATTGGGTTGATGATTTTAGATTAGTCGCTGACGTACGGCATCAGAGCAACGTGACGAGCACGCTTGATGGCGGTGGTCAGAGCGCGCTGATGGTAAGCGCAAGTGCCGGTAACACGGCGGGGAATGATCTTTGCACGCTCAGAGACGTACTTACGCAGACGGGGAACGTCCTTGTAATCGATGGTGTCGATGCGATCGACACAGAAGCTGCAAACCTTCTTGCGGCCGCGGCGGATGGGGCGCGCGGGGCGAGAGCCTTCGGTTCTTTCAAAAGCCATTGCTTATTACCTCCTATAGTATTTTTAACGGATCGACCGTTTGGTTGTCAGAACGGCAGGTCATCGCTGTCGTCGATCACAGCGAAGTCATCTGCATTGCCGGCAGAATAGCTGGGAGCTGCCTCCACAGCAGCCGGGCGGGCAGGGGCTGCGTTCTGGTAGGACGGAGCAGAATTCGAATAACCTGCTCCGCCGCCTGCATTGCTGTTTTTAGAGCCTGCAAAGTTGATGTTGTTTGCAACGATCTCAAAAGCAGTACGGTTGTTGCCGTTCTTATCCTGATAGCGGCGGGTCTGGATGCTGCCGTCAATGGCGATCAGACTGCCCTTCTGGAAATACTTGCAAACAAACTCTGCCTGCTGACGCCATGCAACGATATCAATGAAATCGGCCTGACGCTGCTCACCCTGACGCGCGAAATTGCGGTCACAAGCGATGGTGAAGCTGGCGACGTTCACACCGTTGGGTGTGGTGCGCAGCTCGGGATCAGCCACAAGGCGACCCATGATTGCAACAACATTCAACATAATACGAACTCCTTTTCGGTCACGAAAAGATTACTCCTCGTGAGCAATGATCAGGCTGCGCATAACGCCTTCAGTGATCTTGTACACACGGTCCAGCTCAGCGGGGAAGCTGGGCTCGCTGGTGAAGTTGATCACGGTGTAGACGCCTTCCTCCTCGTCGTTGATGGGGTAGGCCAGACGGCGCTTGCCCCACTCGTCGATGGAATCGATCGTACCGTTAGCCTCGATCAGGGACTTGAACTTACCAACCAGAGAGGTGGAAGCCTCCTCGTCGAGAGCGGCGCTGGTAATCAGCATGGTTTCGTACTTTGCCATTTTGTAGCACCTCCTTTTGGACTTAAGGGTCTTGCAATCACAAGACCAAGGGTACACGAAGTACGATTTGCACCTCGTGCGGTGTGTCTGTTCAGACAGCAACTTATTATAGCAAGTGTTTTTTTGATTGTCAAGCGTTTTTTTGTTTTTTTCAAAAAAAATGCGCAGGACATTTCAAAAGATGTCCTGCGCATAGAGTGTGTTGGTCTGAAATGGTCTTAAAGCGTCTTGCACAGATCCTTCAGATATGTACGGAATGCTTCGCCGATCTCCGGATGCTGCAGGGCCATTTCTACCTGGGCCTGCACAACGCAGAGCTTGTTGCCCATGTCGTAGCGCTTGCCGGTAAACTCTACAGCGGTCATACCGCCATGGTTGCGGGCGTACTCGGCCATGGCGTCGGTCAACTGGATCTCACCACCGGCACCGGGCTTAGTGTTGGCCAGGATGTCGTAGATCTCCGGGGTCAGCAGAACACGGCCCAGAATGGAATAATTGCTGAATTCCTGACCCTTTTTGGGCTTTTCCACCATGTCGTCCACAAAAAAGTAGTTGTCATGGATGGGGGTGGTCTTCAGGCTGCAGTAGCGGGCCACATCCTCCCAGGGAACGGCATTGACACCAGCCACAGGACGGCCGAATTCTTCAAATGCGCGGATCAGCTGTGCGCAGGCAGGGTCCTCGCCGCAAATCACATCGTCGCCGTAAATGACCATGAACGGGTCGTCGCCCGTAAAGCTCTTGGCAGTACTTACGGCGTGCCCCAGACCAAGGGTCTCTTTCTGGCGGACAAAATAGATGTTGGCCAGATTGGCAATGCCCAGACATTCTGCAAGAGCCTGCTCCTTGCCGGGCTTGGAGAGTTTTTCTTCCAGTTCGGGGCTGCGGTCAAAGTGGTCTTCGATGATGCTCTGATTGCGGCCCAGAATAATAAGGATGTCCGTAATACCGGAGCGGACGGCTTCCTCCACGAGATATTGGATGGCCGGCTTGTCCACGATGGGCAGCATACCCTTGGGCATGGCCTTGGTGGCGGGCAGAACGCGGGTGCCAAGACCGGCAGCAGGAATGACCGCTTTGGTAACTTTTTTCATATTCTTCTCCTTTTATGTGCGAAAGGTGATGGAAACAAAGGAAGGATCAGCCAAACAGAGCCAGGATCGGTTCCAGATCGGGGCCGAGCAGCAGGGTGAAAGCGGCGCCGATCGCCATCAGCAGGACGAATGAGCCTACAACGGCAGCAAGGCTGACACCACCCTGTGCGGCAAGTACAGCACGGCGCTGGGAGGAGTCCGGGAACTGGCTGCGGATGCGCTGGATCTGAGCGGCGGCGCTTTTGCGATACAACCACTTGCCAAACAGGCCCCGTGCCAGGGTAAGCACAAAGCTCAGGATGGTCATGATATGAGAGAAGGTCGTCAGGGCAGAGGCGCTCATGGCGGGAGCCAGAGAGCTGCCGGTGATCTGCATCAGGCTGATAAGCGAAGGAAGCGCCAGCAGGATCTCTGCTGCCAGAAAGGCGAAAGCGGGCTTCCATGCTTTACGGTAGAAAAAGTAGAATGGTCCAAACAGCAGTGCGGAAAAGCTCAAAGAGACTTTGGTGCCCTGCAGCTGCATCCGGCTGTAGTCGGCCAGATAAGCGGGAGCAGCACTGCCAATGTAGTCCATCCAGTCCTGACTGGGGATCCCGTCGATCAATTCATCCTTGCCAAAGGCAGCACGAAGGTTGCGGTGAAGGGGATTGGCAACGGTCTGTTCAAATCGGCGGTAAAAATTTTCGTAATCAAAATCTTCGTTATCGTTGGTATGAGCAGAGGGCTCCGGACGGGAAGTGGATTCCGGCGGGAGGACTGCGCCGCAACAGCGGCAGTTGGACTCGCTGCGCAGGGTGAGTTCCCGGCAGGAAGGGCAGCTGCGCAGTTCGGCATCCTGATAAGGGAACTTCCACTCGTAACCCGCAGCGTGTGCAGGCTTGTGGAGGCACTGCCCTAACTTTTCGTAACAGGAGCGGTGATAAGGTGCACCGCAGTCGGGGCAGACAACGATATCATCTTGCAGGGTCAGCGGTTTTGCGCAGCCCTCGCAGGGACAGCCATAATATTTCGGCATGGTTTCCTCCTAAAAGAATGGTTCATACTGGTATTATACACTTCAAAGATAGAAAAGAAAAGGTGAAAATCTTCAAAATTTCAGCAGCAGAACCTTTTTTCCTCTTTACATTAACATAAATTCTTGGTACACTAATTAAGTATCTGTGTATAAACTGTGTCTTTTTGCAAGGGTGTTTTTGCTGGTCAAAAGGACCCGGAATGATAAGAGATCACTTTTATTTTTATTTGCATTATAGCAACATGACGAGAGGAAAAATCAATGATCACTACCGATGAACTGAAAGTGCTGCTTGCTGAGCACGATAAGGCTGTCAAGGACCTGGAGGAGGCTCTGGCCATTGATGCCAGCCGCAAGCGTGTGCAGGAGCTGGAGCATACGATGTCCCGCCCTGGTTTTTACGATGATGCTGAGCTGAGCAAGAAGGTGTTTGACGAGGTCGGCGACCTGAAGGGTAAGCTCAGCCGTTTTGAGAAGCTGCAGGGCCTGTACGATGATGCTGAGACCATGCTGGTCATGCTGGACGAGGAGTATGATCCCGATATGGTGCCTGAGGCCGAAACTGCTGTCAACGAAGTGGCAAAGGCTGTTGAGGAGCTGCAGCTGATGACGATGCTGAACGGCGAGTACGACCACAGCAATGCCATCCTTACTTTCCATGCCGGCACCGGCGGCACCGAGGCTCAGGACTGGGCTGAGATGCTGTACCGTATGTATAACAAGTGGTGTGCCGCCCACGGCATGACCGTGGAAGTGCTGGACTACCAGGACGGTGATGAGGCCGGCATGAAGAGTGCCTCTATGATGGTCAAGGGTCCCAACGCTTATGGTATGCTCAAGAGCGAGAATGGCGTGCATCGTCTGGTGCGTGTCTCTCCGTTTGACGCAAATGCCCGCCGCCAGACCAGCTTTGCTTCTCTGGAGGTCATGCCCGAGCTGGATAACAACATCCAGGTGGATATCCGCCCGGAGGATGTTGAGATGCAGGTGTTCCGTTCGTCCGGCGCCGGCGGCCAGCACATCAACAAGACTTCTTCTGCAGTCCGTTTGATCCACAAGCCCACCGGCATTGTGGTAAGCTGCCAGACTCAGCGCAGCCAGTTCCAGAACCGTGACTATGCAATGGAAATGCTGAAAGCGAAGCTGTACCAGATTGCAAAGCAGCAGCACATGGATAAGATCGATGATATCAAGGGCGTTCAGAATGAGATCGCCTGGGGTCACCAGATCCGCAGCTATGTCTTTATGCCCTATACCATGGTCAAGGACCACCGTACCAACTACGAGACGGGCAATGTCGATGCTGTTATGGACGGCGATTTGGATGAGTTCATCTTTGCTTATCTGAAGGCTGCCAGCCGCGGTGAGCTGCAGGACGCATAAGCAGACAGATCAACAACATAAAAAGACCGTACACTCTATCAAAGGAGTGTACGGTCTTTTTTATAGTCTGAAGCAGCTCAGGCCAGATCCGGTAGGATATCTGCCCAAAGGACCTGCTCCTGATGCAGGGCATCAAAGCAGCAGTCCAGATAGATCTTGTTGGCGACCGACAGGATGGTGCTGCGCAGAAGGATCTTTTCATCATCCGCATCGGGGGGCAGCTCCGGCATCTCTGCAGAGCGCCCGAATACGAATGCAATGCATCCTTCCAGCTCCCGGCAGAAGGAATTGTAAGCGGTTTCGGAAGAACAGTGAGCCCGCTGCATCCTGAACAGGGTGTCGATGTTCTCAATGGACAGAACGGTCTTGGAAACGATGATGTACATCAGATAGGCGATCTGTTCCTGGGTGTATTTTTTTTTAATGGGATGACTCAAAAGACCCTGCTTCACATAGTTGCTTACCATGGAAGGAGTCAGTTCTACCCCACAGAATGTCCGGAAATATCCGTTGACATACTGCACAGTCTGATCTAGATACAGCCCAACGTTAGGGATCTCGTGATACCGGGGCAGGGCAAAGCCCGCAGCACACGCCGCAATGCGGAGTTTTGTTTCAGTATTCATACAAATAGTGTAACGCAATTTTGAAAAACTGTCAACGAAAAAATTAAAACTCCTGAAGTAATAACTGAGATGGGTTGACAGGTTTTTGAAAAACCGTTATAATGGCGATATCAAAAGAGTATATGCGGCTATTAGGCTGCTGAAATGGAGAACGTGCCCATGAAGACTAAGATCGTTGCAGATACCTCGTCCAATCTGTATGAATTGCCGGGAATTGATTTTGCAAGTGTCCCCATGAAGATCCTTACCGATGAGCAGGAATATGTGGATACTGCAGAGGTGGCGGCGCTGGAAATGGCACAGGCAATGCGTTCCTATAAAGGAAAAACGTCTACCTCCTGCCCCAATGTCAGCGACTGGCTGGCGGCGTATGAAGGCGCAGATCAGGTGTTTGTGCTTACCATTACCGGGACTTTGTCCGGCAGCTACAATGCAGCACTGCTGGCAGCAGAAGAATATGAACAGGAGCATACTGGGGCAAGGGTCTTTGTACTGGATACTCTATCGGCCGGACCGGAGCTGCGGCTGCTGGCAGAGCGCCTGCGGGCACTGGTTCAGGAGGGTCTGCCCTTTGAGGAGATCTGTGAGGCGATCCGGACCTATCATCAGCACACACATCTGCTGTTTTCGCTGGAATCGTTGGCAAACTTGGCACGCAATGGCCGGGTGAAGCCTGCAGTAGCTGCTGTGGCACAGATGCTGGGCATCCGGGTCATTGGCCAGGCCAGTGACCACGGAGAATTGGAGGTCATCTGCAAGACCCGCGGAGAGCATGGCGCACTGGAGCGCATTGTTCTGGAACTGAAGAAACACGGCTTTGTGAATGGCAGGGTGTGCATTGCACACTGCGGCAACCCGGAAGCAGCGGACCGTCTGAAAAAGATGATCGGTGCGGTATTCCACGGTGCTCAGGTGGAAATCGAAAAGTGCGGAGCATTGTGCAGCTATTATGCAGAGCTGGGCGGATTGATGATCGGCTATGAGGATGGCGGCGCTGCACCGCTGAATGCGTAAAATCAAAAAATGATAAGCCTGACTGGATGTTACCGGTCAGGCTTTTTTTGATGGCTTGAAAACGGGCGCAAACTGCGGTATACTGGCACATAATATAGTAAAACGGTGGGTTGTAGAGAGGGGAAAATGGAATGTTCAGACTTCCTATCGTCAAATTTTTCAGCCGTATACTGAACCGCATCACCGTTACAGTGGTGCTGGTAGCATTGCAGCTTGCCTGGCTTCTGTGGGTGTTCTTTTCGCTTGCAGCGGGGAGGGTATGGCTTAATGTGCTGCTCAATGCCCTGAGCGTTCTGATCGTGCTGTACCTTGTGCGCAAGGACGAAAACAGCGCATATAAAATCGGCTGGATCATTCTGATCGGTGTATTTCCACTGCTGGGTGGTGCATTGTACCTGATATTTGGCAACAAAAGACCCTCAAAACGGTTGAGGGAAAAAATGAGGACAGTGGAGGAACAGCACAAGAAAGATCTGCTGAAGCAGGACGATCTGTTGACCGGGCTGGATGCGGGCACGCTGGGGCTTGCCCGCTATGTGACGAAATATGGCGGCTATCCGGCGTGGCGCAGCACAAACGCACAGTATTTTTCCAGCGGTGAGGAAATGTATCCTCGTCTGCTGGAAGACCTGGAAAGGGCAGAAAAGTCGATCTTTCTGGAGTTTTTTATTGTTCGCACTGGTGAGATGTGGGATGGTGTTGAGGCTATCCTGCGCCGCAAAGCAGCACAGGGCGTGGATGTGCGGCTGATCTACGATGATTTTGGAAGTCTGCTGGGGCTGCCGACTGACTTTGTGGTGCGGATGGAGCGTGCGAGGATCCGCTGCATTCCCTTTAATCCTGTGGTTCCGCTGCTGACCCTGGTGATGAACCACAGGGATCACCGTAAGATCGTGGTCATCGACGGAAAGGTGGCGTATACCGGCGGAGTCAATCTGGCAGATGAGTATATCAACAGGGAACAGAGGTTTGGATACTGGAAGGATGCAGCGCTGCGCATTGAGGGCGAAGCAGTGTGGAACTTTACGGTGATGTTCCTCAACTTCTGGAATTCCTTCCGACCCAGTGAGACGGACTACAGCGGGTTCCGGCCCGAGCTGGAAGTTTTGCAGCAGGACGGGCTGGTGCAGCCCTATGCAGACAGTCCGCTGGACGAGGAGCCGCTGGCAGAGACAGTCTATTTGAACATTCTGGCGCAGGCGCAGCACTATGTATATCTCTACACTCCTTACCTGGCGGTGGGTGAGGAAATGCTGGATGCGCTGAAGAACGCAGCCAAACGCGGCGTGGATGTGCGGCTGGTACTGCCAGGGATCCCGGATAAAAGGTTGGTTTACAGGTTGAGCCGGTCGTATTATCTGCCTTTGCTCAAGGCAGGTGTGCGCATTTATGAATATACACCGGGCTTTCTCCATGCAAAGTGCTATGTCAGTGATGACAGGGTAGCGGTAGTGGGCAGTATCAATATGGACTATCGCAGTTTGTTTTTACACTTTGAATGCGGGGTGCTGCTTTACCATAACACGCAGGTGGGGGCGGTGCGGGACGATGTTCTGCGGACCTTGCCAGTCTGCCGGGAAGTGCAGCTTGAGGACTGCCATACGGGTGTACTTGGTACTCTGCTGGACAGTGTGCTGCGGTTGCTCAGCCCGCTGATGTGATAAACATCGGAAAAACAGGGTACACTACCTCCAAAGCCTGTTGAAATTGGAAACAGGCGGGAAAAGGAGCGTAACAGTACTATGAAAAAAACAGAGAGAGCGATCCTGGGGTATACCCTTGCAGCAGCCTTATTGTTGAGCGGCTGTGGAGGAAAGGAACCGGGCGCAGGCAGCACAAGCAGCACACAGAGCGGCAGCGGAACACAAACTGCTGCGTGGCGTACGGGTCTGGGAGTGGTGACCGGGACAGAAGCCACCGGGCGAGCAGGAACGCTGACCACTACGGTAGCAGCGGTGCTGCTGGATGCAGAAGGCAAGCTGGCGGATGTAATGCTGGATGAGCTGGAACTTTCGGTTTCGGCAGACCGGTCGGGCACCGTGACCATGCCTTCGGATCTCCGGACCAAGCGTCAGATGGGTACAGATTATCCGTTGGCGGCGGTCTCATCCATTCAAAAAGGATGGGCAGAACAAGCGGACGCGCTTGCGGATCACCTGACCGGAAAAACGATGGAGGAAGTAAAAAAGCTGGGGACAGATAAAGATGGAAAAGCAACGGATGTGGATCTTCTGTCGGGCTGCACCATAGCGGTGGAACCTTACTGCGAAGCGATTGTCCGTGCTTGTGAGAATGCATCTGTCCTGGGGGCTGCCAATGGGGACCGGGTGCGTCTGGGCATTGAAGCAGTCACTGCCGGGGCAGATCTGACGGCATCAGAGGGCAAGGCGGTGAAGGCACAGGTGGATGTGACCTTTGCGGCGGTGACAATGAACCGTGATGACCGGGTGACCAGCGCCATTGTGGATATGACTGAACCAGCGATGAACGTGAGCGGCGATGGAACTGTTACTGCACCGGGACAAGTGTATACCAAGCTGGAACAAGGGGATGACTATGGAATGCGCAAGGCATCCGGTTTGGGGAAGGAATGGTATGAACACAGTGATGGATATTGCAGCTATCTGCGGGGCAAGGACCTTTTAGAGGTGGCAAAGATCCCGACGGATGGTTCGGATGTGGATCTGCTGTCGCTTTGTACGATCGATACAGAGGACTTGCACAAAGCGGTGCTGAAGGCCATGAAAGCGGAATAAGTGCAAAAGAGTCCGTTGCTACCCTGGCAGCGGGCTCTTTTGCTGTTTGCTTTTTGTGCAAAAATACCGGAAAGGAGTGTGCTGTTGCAGCGGAGATGGTCAAAATGCGAAAACTTTGGGGGACCCTCTTGCCAAAACACCAGAAAAGGTGTATCTTATAGCCATGGTTTACCGATTTAGCATGGTAAAGTGGTAAAATGAGAGCGGACATAGAGGGGGATTTTAATATGAAACGTTTTGCATCGATGATCCTGGCCGGTATGATGGCACTCAGTCTGGCTGCCTGCGGTGGCTCGGCAAACAAGGCGGCCGCCGGGAAAGAGGCCGCGGATCTGGAAACGATCAAGAACAATGGCAAGCTGGTCATTGGCTATACAGTCTATGCGCCGATGAATTATACCGACGACAACGGAGTGTTTACCGGTTTTGACACAGAGCTGGCTACCGCTGTCTGCGCAAAGCTGGGCGTTGAGCCGGAATTTGTAGAGATCAACTGGGACACCAAGATCGTGGAACTGAATGCCAAGAGCATCGATTGCATCTGGAATGGCATGACTATTACGGATGAGATCCAGCAGAACACGGCGGTGACCAAGGCTTATGCAAAAAATGCTCAGGTCGTTGTGGTCAAGGAAGGCACTGCATATACCTCTACCGCAGATCTGGCGGGCAAGACCGTTGTGGCAGAGGCAGGCTCGGCAGGTGAGAGTGCCATCCAGGAAGACGAGGATCTGGCAAAAGCGGACTACATTTCCAAGAGTGTGCAGACCGACTGCCTGATGGAAGTGTCCGCAGGTACGGCAGATGCGGCGGTTCTGGACCTGACGCTGGCCAATGCAATGATCGGAGACGGAACGGATTATGCATCCCTGAAGATCGTGGATGAGCTGAATGCTGAGGAGTACGGTGTGGCTTTCCGCAAAGGCAGCGATGCAGCAGCTGCAGTGAACGCGGCCTTTGACGAACTGAAGGCAGATGGCACGATGCAGGCACTGGCTGAAAAGTACGAGCTGGCGTTGGCTGATTGAAAATAATTTTAATGGGTGGATTTTGTGGCTGTGATTTTAGAGCGCCTGACCGGCGCATTCCTGCTGAACTGTGAGCTGTTTGTACTTACGCTGCTGTTTGCGCTGCCGTTGGGGCTTGTGGTTGCGTTTGGCTCTATGAGCCGGTTCAAGCCTCTTTCGGGGCTGGTCAAGGTCTTTGTGTGGGTCATCCGTGGCACACCGCTGATGCTGCAGATCATTGTGATCTATCTTGGTCCGGGTCTGCTGGGGATGGAAAACCCCTGGCCGACCGGATCCGGCGGACGTCTGATCGCAGCCGTAGTGGCATTTGTTATCAATTACGCATGCTATTTTTCGGAGATCTACCGCGGAGGGATCGAGGCAGTGCCTAAGGGACAGACCGAAGCGGGTCAGGTGCTGGGCATGACTAAAACGCAGATCTTTTTCAAGGTCACGCTGCTGCAGATCATCAAACGGATCCTGCCCTCAATGGGCAACGAGATCATCACGCTGGTCAAAGATACTTCGCTGGCGAACACGATCGCCAACAAAGAAATTATCATGATGGCCAAGGAGTATAGCGCAAAGGGTTTGATTTGGCCGCTGTTTTCCACTGCGATCTTCTTCCTGTTGTTTGTAGGTGCACTGACCCTGTTGTTCAACTGGGCAGAGAAGAAACTGGACTATTTCCGTTGCTAAGGAGGAACTGAACATGGCATTACTGGAAGCCTCCGGCATCGGTAAGAATTTCGGAGAGACAAAAGTCCTCAAGGATATTTCCCTGACTCTGGAACAGGGCGAGGCGCTGGCGATCATCGGATCTTCCGGTTCTGGCAAGACCACATTGCTGCGCTGTTTGAACTTCTTGGAGCGGCCGGATACCGGTGTGATTCGTGTAAACGGTGAGACGATGTGGGATGCGGCGGATCCTTCCACCCAAAAAGAAAGTGAGATCCGCAAAAAACGACTGCATTTTGGCTTGGTCTTCCAGAATTTTAATCTGTTTCCTCAGTATACGGCGCTGCAAAACGTGATGCTGGCCGGTGAGCTGCTGGCCAAGGAACGCCCGGACTACAAAGCAAACCGCAAAGCCATCCATGCTGAGCTGGAACAGCAGGCAAGGGAGCTTCTGGCACAGATGGGCCTTTCCGAACGGGCAAATCACTATCCGCATCAGCTTTCCGGCGGACAACAGCAGCGCGTGGCCATTGCCCGTGCGTTGGCACTGCACCCGGATATCCTCTGCTTTGATGAACCGACCAGTGCTCTGGACCCGGAGCTGACCGGCGAGGTGCTGCGGGTCCTGCGGGAACTGGCCGATCGCAAGACGACCATGATCATCGTGACCCATGAGATGCACTTTGCCAGAGATGTGGCAGACCGTATCATGTTTATGGATGGTGGCGTGGTAGTGGAAGAGGGCCCTGCAAAACAGTTGATCGACTGCCCCAAGGAGGAGCGCACTAAACAATTCCTCTCCCATTACGGAGAAATGTAACGAATACGATAGCCGCCCGCAGCGGAGATCTGGCGCAAGAACGCTGGACCGCTGCGGGCGGTTTTGTGCACAAGAAAAAAAGTGAGACAAATTGCACAAAAGATAAAACGACTTTTTGGGTAGATTGTGAAAAGGTGGGATTGTAAAAAAACTTCGGCTCGATTATAATATTTTTCGCAATGAAGCGCTGGATGCAGTTGGCCCGGGCGAGGCGTTTTTTGATGAAATGGGCTTTCAGGAACGGGGAAGGAAACGGGAATATGACAAAAGATATGACGCAGGGCAGTCCGCTCAAGCTGTTGCTTGGTTTTGCGGTGCCGCTGATGCTGGGGAGCTTGTTCCAGCAATTTTATAATCTGGCAGATACCATTATTGTTGGCCGGTTCGTTGGTGTGGAGGCGCTGGCCGCAGTGGGCAGCGTCGGCGGATTGAACTATCTGGTGCTGGGTTTTGTCAACGGCATTGCCTGTGGCTTTTCGATCCCTGTTTCCTGGACCTTCGGCGCAAAGGATGAGCATGAAATGCGCCGCTATGTGGCAAATACGGTCTGGTTGTCCATCGGATTTGCAGTGGTTCTGACTGTAGTAACGGTGGCACTGACCCGGTCGGTGCTGGTGTGGACCAACACGCCTGCAAATATTATTGATCTGGCAGATGTATATATCCGCACCATCTTTGCAGGCATCCCGTTTACACTGTTGTATAATGTGACCAGCGCCATGATGCGGGCATTGGGCGACAGTAAGCGGCCGCTGTATTTTTTGCTGGTGGCCAGCTTTTTGAACATCGGTTTGGACCTGGCCTGCATCATCCTGTTTGATATGGGCGTGTTTGGTGCAGCATTTGCCACGGTATTCAGCCAGGCGGTTGCAGGTGTGGCAAGCCTGATCTATATCATTCGGCATTATAAGGAGCTGCGCTGGAGCAGAGAGGAAGGCCGTCTCAGCCGGGCGCACTGTATCAAACTGTGCAGTATGGGCCTGCCCATGGGTCTGCAGTGCAGTATCACAGCCATTGGCAGTGTGGTACTGCAGGGTGCAGTCAATGGTCTGGGCAGTGACATTGTGGCGGCACAGACCGCAGGTTCCAAGGCGGCGCAGTTCCTTTCCGTTCCGCTGGAGAGTATCGGCACGGCGATGACGACCTACGCCAGCCAGAACATGGGCGCTCACGACCTGAAGCGGGTGGACCGCGGTGTGGGTACTGCATTGGGCATTGGCTGCGTATACAGTGTGGCCGCATTCCTGCTGCTGCGTGTACTGGACAAGCCCCTGATCGGCCTGTTCCTCGACTCCGGGGAAACGGCGATCATGGCAAATGCTCAGAGCTTTATTTTCTGGAACAGTGTGTTTTATATCCCGCTGGCGGTGCTGATCGTTTACCGCTATACCATCCAGGGCCTGGGCCACTCGGGCCTGGCAATGTTTGCTGGTGTGGCTGAAATGATAGCACGGGCGATGGTGGGTTTTTGGTTTGTGCCGATGTGGGGTTATTTTGCGGCCTGCATTGCAAGCCCGGTGGCATGGATCTTTGCCTGTGCATTCCTGATCCCGGCATACTTTGCGGTGCGCCGCCGCCTGCAGAACGAAAAAGAACAGGACAAAGCTCATGCAGAGCAGCTGGCTGCGCAGAGCATGGACTGATATGGATGCCCCTTGTCTGGTTGTTTCCGGACGAGGGGCATTTGCGTTTCAGAAGAAAAACCTGCAATTTACAAAAAGGGCTAAAAAGGCTATACTATATCTGAATATGCAAAACAGGAGGTGAGGGCGTTGGCAAAACTGGAACTGGAACAGATCGAGGGTACGGTGGAAGATATTGTTTATGAGAATGAGGAAAACGGTTATACGGTGTTTGAGATCTCCGGCGGCGGAGTGATTACAGTCGTGTGCGGTACCGTAGGCGAGCTGCATGTAGGTGAAAGCGTGGTGTGCAGGGGCCGTTACGAGAATCATGCCACATACGGGCGGCAGTTCCATGCGCAGGAATGTGAAACCGATATGCCGAAGGACCTGCAGGCGGTGTATGCTTTTTTGGCCAGCCGCAGCCTGCCGTATATTGGTGCGCGTACGGCGGATAAGATCATTGACAAATTTGGTGCAGAGGCACTGGAGGTCATTGCCAACGACCCAGCCAGATTGACCCAGATCCCCGGTATTACAGCCGAAAAGGCTGACCGCATCCAGCAGGAATTCAAACGGATGTTTGGAATGAGGGAGCTGATCGCATACCTAGCGCAGTTTGAGATCAGTCCCCGTCGTGCAATGGAAGTGTTCCGCAGTTTTGGCGTGGGCGCTGTGCAAGCGATCTCCCAGAACCCGTATTTGCTGTGTGGTGATCCGCTGCAGCTGGATTTCCGGCATGCAGACAGTATTGCGCAGTATTATCAGATGGAAGGAGACTGCGTTCAGCGGCTGGAAGCGGCGCTGCTGCGTACGCTGAGACACAATGCAAATAATGGACATACCTGTCTGCCGCGCGGCAGTCTGCTGTCCACAGCGTCCAAGTTTATCCATCAGCCGGAAGAAAAGCTGGATGAGATCCTGCAGCATTGTCTGGAGGCGGGAGATCTGTGTGCCCGCACATTGGCGGAGACGGAGTATATCTATCTGCCGGATCTGCTGGCGGCAGAGCAGGACATTGCAGACCGTCTGGCGGTTTTGGCCCAGCGGGGGAAGCAGACGGTCCGTGGGCTGGATAAAAACATTCAGGTCCTGGAGCTGACGCAGGGCTTTTCCTATGCGCCGATGCAAAAAGAGGCGATCCGCAAGGCGATGACCGAAAATTGTCTGGTGCTGACCGGAGGCCCCGGTACGGGCAAGACTACCACCGTCAATGCGATCCTGCAGCTGTTGGAAAATCAGGCGGAGCGTGTGGCTCTGTGTGCGCCTACGGGGCGTGCGGCAAAGCGCCTCAGCGAGCTGACCGGGCGCAAGGCCAGTACGATCCACCGTCTGCTGGAAGTGGACTACAGCGGCGGCGTGGTCAGTTTTATCCACAACGATAAAAATCTTCTCAAATGCGATGTGGTCATCCTGGATGAGATGAGTATGGTGGATGTTAAGCTGTTCCAGGCGCTGATCGCAGCGCTGCGGTACAGCTGCCGGATCATTATGGTGGGCGATGCAGACCAGCTGCCCAGTGTTGGTCCGGGCAATATTCTGGGGGAAGTCATCCAGTCCGGGCGGGTGCCTACGGTCTGCCTGAATGAGATCTTCCGCCAGGCACAGCGCAGCCTGATCGTGGAAAATGCACATCATATCGTTTCCGGCGAGGCTTTGCAAAAGGGTGGAAAGTCGGACGACTTCTTCTTTTTGGAGGCGGATGGAGACGCCTGTCAAAAGCTGATCTGCGAGTTGGTCACCACCCGGCTGCCCCGCAGTTATGGATTTGATCCGGTGCGGGATATTCAGGTTCTTTGTCCCACAAAACTGGGCCCTACCGGTACACAGGCCCTGAACGTGGAGCTGCAGAATCTGCTCAATCCGGAGCAGAAGGGAAAGCCGCAGCTGCAAAGTGCGGCAAGAGTCTTCCGGGTGGGAGACAAGGTAATGCAGGTGCGCAATAACTATGAGATCATCTGGCAGCGCATTGGCGGCGAGCAGGGGGTGGGCGCCTACAACGGTGACATCGGAATTGTGGAATCCATCAATCTGCGGGACAGATCGATGGTGGTGCGGATGGATGACCGGAGGCTGCTGTATCAGGCAGAAAATCTGAACGAACTGGAGATCGCCTACGCCATTACGGTCCACAAGAGCCAGGGCAGCGAGTTTCCGGCGGTGATCTTGCCAGTGGCGCAGGTGCCGGCACGCCTGTGTTATCGAAACCTGTTTTATACAGGAGTGACCCGTGCCCGCAAGCTGTGCATCGTGACCGGCCGCCGGAAAGTGGCGAATGACATGATGGAAAATGTCCGCCAGAATCAGCGCTACAGCGGGTTGCAGGAGCTGCTGAAAGAGCAGCTGCCGTCAGAGCAGAGTCGGTTGCAGGAAGAAGAAAATGGGGCGGAAAATGGCTGAACACTTGTATACTTTTGAGCCGAAATATGTTATACTGTAAGCTGCTTTGATTTTTGCCCGACAGGGCTAACGATAGAGGAACGCAGAGAAAGGACACAGGATATTATGGCACAGAACGACATTGGTATCGATCTTGGCACGACTACCATCATCATTGCGCAGGAGGGCAAGGGCGTTGTGCTCAACCAGCCCAGCGTAGTGGCTATGGATACCCGAAAGAACTCGGTTTTGGAGGCTGGTGACAAGGCGCTGGCCATGGTGGGCCGCACGCCCAACTATATTTCGGCGATCTTTCCCATGAAGGACGGTGTGATCAGTGACCACACCATGACCCGGGAGCTGATTGGCCGTTTTGTCAAAAAGGTATACAGCTCGCACATGGTCAAACCCCGTGTGGCGGTCTGCGTGCCGGCAGCCATTACCGGCATTGAGAGCGATGCAGTGGTAGAGGCTGTTGTGGCCGCAGGCGCACGCCAGGTCTACCTGATTGATGAACCTATTGCGGCTGCACTTGGCTCCGGTATTGACATTACCAAGCCGGACGGCCGGATGATCATCGACATCGGTGGTGGTACCACGGATATTGCTGTGCTGAGCTTGGGCGGTAAGGTCAAGGCCACCAGTGTAAAGGTGGCTGGCAACCATTACGACGACGAGATCCTGAAGTATGTGCGCAACAAGTACAGCATTGCCATTGGCCAGCGCACAGCAGAAGAACTGAAGAAAAATGTGGCTTGCTGCCCCCAGAAGACTGATTTTGAGGCAACGATGGAAATCAAGGGCCGCAGCCTGCTCACGGGTCTGCCGGTGCGTGTAAATGTGTCTACCAGCGATCTGTATGAGCCGGTGATGATGCTCAGTGAACAGATCGGGATGGCGGCTCATCAGGTGCTGGAAAAGACTCCGCCGGAGCTGGCTGGCGACATCTACCGCAATGGTGTGGTGCTGACCGGCGGCGGTGCTCTGCTGCATGGCCTGACGGACTATCTGGCACAGGAGCTGAAGGTGGAAGTGACTGTGTCTCCGGACCCCGTCAACTGTGTTGCGCTGGGCACGGCTATGAGTTTGAGCCTAAATGATAAACTGGAGACCGGCTTTATGGATGCGACCCCCCGCATTGGCCGCCGTTAAGGGCATAGGTACCAAAGTTTCGTCTGAAAAGACACTGGAAATTTGTCAAAAATTTGTTGAAATAATTGAGAGAATCTGTTACAATAAACGCAAATCGTTTTTTTGCGGCGGGCGATCCTGCCTGCCGCAATTTTATTGAAACAGGAGGAACACCATGGATTTAGGTTTTGATGTGGTCGTTACCCTGACCGGTATTATACTGGTCTTCGCGATCCTTATTCTGCTGATGGCGATCATCATGCTGGAAGGCAAGATTTTTGACTCGATGCAGGCAAAGAAGGATGCAGCCAAGGAAGCCCCTAAGGCTCCTGCAGCTCCGGTGCAGAAGGCAGAGACTGCTGCTCCCGCCCCTCAGGTGGAAGAAGGCATCCCGGCTGATGTGATCGCAGCGATCATGGCAGCGATCCACGCATTGGGCAACGGCAAGTACACCCTCAAGGCAGTACGCCGTGCTAAAAACGGCTGGGGCAAGGCCGGTGTCAACGACACCACCGCCCCGTTTTAACACAGGAGGAAGAACATGACACAGTTTATTGATACTCTGGTCGGTATTTTCCAAAGTTCCGGCTTTGCACAGTTCGGGGAGCCGGGCGGCTACCTGTACGCCATTATGATCTGCGTGGGCTGCTTTTTGCTGTACCTCGCGATCGTCAAGGAGTTTGAGCCGCTGATCCTGCTGCCGATGGCGTTCGGCATGATCCTGGCAAACCTGCCGGGCAGCAACATCATCCACATGCAGTACTTTGTTGCTGACGGCCTGCAGCACCCCATGTGGACCGAGATCCTCAACAACGGCGGTCTGGCCGATATGCTCTATCTGGGCGTTAAGCTGGGCATCTATCCGCCGCTGATCTTCCTGGGCATCGGTACTATGACCGACTTTGCTCCGCTGATCTCCAACCCCAAGAGTCTGCTGCTGGGCGCTGCTGCTCAGTTTGGTATTTTTGGTACTTACATGGGCGCTCGTCTGCTGACGGCGACCGGTCTGGTGGATTTCACCCAGGCACAGTCCGCTGCCATCGCCATCATCGGCGGTGCAGACGGTCCTACTGCGATCTTTGTTACCTCTCGTCTGGCTCCTGAGCTGCTGGGCAGCATTGCAGTTGCGGCATACAGCTACATGGCTCTGGTGCCGGTCATCCAGCCGCCCATCATGAAGGCTCTGACCACTCCCAAGGAGCGCAAGGTCGTCATGAAGCAGCTGCGCACTGTTTCCAAGACCGAGAAGATCATCTTCCCCGTCATGGTCACCATCGTGGTTTCCCTGATCGTTCCGGATGCCGCTGTTCTGGTCGGTATGCTGATGCTGGGCAACCTGATGAAGGAGTGCGGTGTGGTCGATCGTATCCAGAAGACTGCCGGCAATGAGCTGATGAACATCATCACCATCTTCCTGGCACTGTCTGTTGGCTGCACCACCAGTGCAAACACCTTCCTGAACACCCGTACCCTGTTCATCATCGTGCTGGGTCTGACCGCATTCTCCTTCGGTACTGCCGCTGGTGTCGTCTGCGGTAAGGTCATGTATGTCCTGACCGGTGGTCAGGTCAACCCGCTGATCGGTTCTGCTGGCGTTTCCGCTGTGCCTATGGCAGCGCGTGTTTCTCAGAGAGTCGGTCAGAAGGAAAACCCCCAGAACTTCCTGCTGATGCACGCTATGGGCCCCAACGTTGCTGGTGTTATCGGTTCTGCTGTTGCGGCTGGTATCCTCATCAACATCTTTGGCTAAGTTCAGCTTTTTCCAAAAAAATCTCCGCTCGTTCTGTTTGGTGTTATGCCGCAGAACGGGCGGTTTTTTGTGCAGAGAGACTGTGCAATCCGGCACAAATATGGTATACTGTACTGTGATAATAAATAGGGATAGGTGAAACAATGGCAACGGATCTCAGACAGGAATTTTGCGCATTGCGCGATACCTATATTGAAAAACAGTTCGGCAGACTGAACGAGATGCAGCGCAAGGCGGTGTTTACCACCGACGGCCCGCTGCTGATCCTGGCGGGTGCAGGAAGCGGAAAGACTACGGTCCTGGTCAACCGTATTGCAAACCTGATCCGCTTTGGTTCAGCCCATGGTTCAAAATTTGTCCCGCGGGAAGTGACCGAGGAGGATGTCAGAGCGCTGCGCACGGCGATCATGACCGGCACCGATGCACCCAGCTGGCTGGACGGGATGCTGCGGCAGAATGCAGTGCGCAGCTGGAATGTGATGGCGATCACTTTTACCAACAAGGCGGCCGGAGAGCTGAAAGAGCGTCTGCGTAAGATGCTAGGCGGTGAAGAAGGCGATGAGGTGTTTGCATCTACCTTCCACTCGGCCTGTGTGCGGATCTTGCGCCGCTGGGCAGAGGAGATCGGTTATCCCCGCAGCTTTACCATTTACGATACAGATGATGTGCAGCGTGTGATGAAAACGGTGTACAAAGAACTGAGTGTCGATGATAAGTTTTTGCCCATTAAGAGCGCCATCAACCAGATGAGCCGCTGGAAGGATCAGCTCGTCAGCCCGGCAGAGGCACTGCGTGCCCCGGCTAAGGATACCAAGGGTGCGCTGAATGCCCGGATCTATGCGGCCTATGAGAAGAAGCTGAAGGATGCCGGCGCATTTGACTTTGACGATCTGATCTATCAGACCGTGATGCTGCTGGCAGAGCATCAGGAAGTGCGGGAGTTCTACCAGAACAAGTACCGTTATCTGCTGGTGGACGAGTATCAGGATACCAGTGTAGCACAGTTCCGGCTGGTCAGCCTGCTCACCGGCCCGGAAAAGAATATCTGTGTGGTCGGTGACGATGATCAGAGTATTTACCGGTTCCGTGGTGCGACCATTGAAAACATCCTGAATTTTGAGCGCATCTATCCCGGCACCAAGACCATCCGGTTGGAGCAGAACTATCGCTCTACTTCCAACATTCTGAACGCAGCCAACTGCGTCATCCAAAACAATACCGAACGCAAGGGCAAGACCCTTTGGACGGACAATGGCGAAGGTGACAAGGTACAGGTATATACGGCAGAAAATGAGCAGGATGAGGCGAGCCATATCGCAGACATCATCGGCCAGCATCTGCGGAATGGCGGTCATCTTTCGGATCATGCGGTACTTTACCGCATGAATGCTCAGTCGGCCCCGGTAGAAAGCTACTTTACCCGTGCAGGTATCCCGCACAAGATCGTGGGAGGCCAGCGCTTCAACGACCGCAAAGAGGTCAAGGACATCCATTCCTATCTGTCCATTGTGGCAAACCCGCGGGACGATGTGAGACTGCGCCGGATCATCAACGAACCTGCCCGTAAGATCGGCAACACCACCATTGACCTGATCGCAGAGCTCGCTGCGCAGGAAGGCACCAGTATGCTGGAGATCATCAGCCATGCGGATCAGTATGCACGGCTTTCCCGTGCGGTGATGCCGCTGCTGAAGTTCTGGCAGATCTACCAGCGTCTGCAGGAGTCATTGGAGACCCGCACTCTGGATCAGTTTGCCGAAGATGTGATCGAGCTGACCGGCTATAAAGCAATGCTGGAGCAGGAGGCCGCCAAGGGACATGAAGATGCTGCTGACCGCCTTCAGAACCTGGGCCAGTTGGTCAACAATGTGAAAAACTACTGCGATCAGCACGGCGAGGAGGCAAGCCTTGAAGGCTACCTGGAGGATATCGCCCTGATCAGTGATATTGATAATTACAATGAGAGTGCGGATCAGGTGGTGATGATGACCATCCACTCCGCAAAGGGTCTGGAGTTCCCCTATGTGTTCCTGATCGGCATGGAGGAAGGCGTTTTTCCCAGTGAGATGAGTAAGTATTCGGAAGCGGATCTGGAAGAAGAACGCCGGCTGGCCTATGTGGGCATCACACGGGCAAAACAGGAGCTGTATATCTCCAATAGCGTTACCCGTATGTTGTATGGCCGCACCCAGCGCAACGAGCCCAGCCGTTTCCTGCGTGAGATAGAGCCGGAGTACATTGAGGAGACCCGCAGCCCGGTGCTGGAACAGCGTTCCCGTATGAGCGGCTGGGGAAGTTCTTACAGCGACACGGTGCCGGGCGGTGCATCCGGATATTCCGGCACATCCGGCTGGGGGCGCAGTGCTGGTGGATATAGCGCTGGTTATGGCGGCAGCCGCGGCGGTTATTTGAACCGGGAATACAATGCAGGCGAGAGCCGTGGTTTTGGCAGTGCTTATGCGGGACGCAGCAGTGGTCAGAGCGGTTATGGCTCTGGATATGGCGGCCGCAGTACAGGTTTTGGCGCAGGATACAAAACGCCGGCCACTAAACCTGCTGCACCCAGCGTGAATTATTCGGCAGCCAAGCCGTTGCCGGGCGGTGCAAAAACGTATGCACCAGGCGATGTGGTGGAACACAAGGTGTTTGGCCGTGGAAAGGTGCTGGCGGTGAAACCGGCTGCAGGAGACCAGATCGTGGAGATCAATTTTGAAAAGGTCGGCATCAAAAAGACGATGGCAAACTTTGCACCCCTGACCAAGTTGAATACGGAGGAAGAATAATATGATGACAGTTCGCCTGATCGCACACACACCGGAACCGGAAAAGGTGGTAGCTGCTGCGGCCAAACTGTGCTATTCGGACGCACATATCACCGACCTTTTGGATGGTCTGGATGAAGAAAAGACGGCACGTTTCCTGACGATGCTTGGAGACCTGGGCCACGCAAGCCCCATTGAGCACGCCAGCTTTACCTTTGGCATTGAGGGGGTCAGCCGTACCCTGCTGGCACAGATCACGCGTCACCGCATTGCATCCTTCAGCGTGCAGAGCCAGCGTTATGTCCGCCTGGATGACTTCCGCTATGTGCTGCCGCCGGAGATCGAGGCCATTCCCGAAGCAAAGGAAGCCTTTATCGAAAGCATGAACGAGGATGCACGGCGGTATCTGGATCTGGTCCAGAAGCTGGAAGAAGGCCATACAGCCCGGCTGATGGCAGAGGGTATGCCGGAAAAGCAGGCCCGGGCCAAGGCGTCCAAGCAAGCAAATGAGGATGCTCGCTTTGTGCTGCCCAATGCCTGTGAGACTAAGATGGTCATGACGATCAATGCACGCAGCCTGCAGAACTTCTTCCACCTGCGCTGCTGCAACCGTGCCCAGTGGGAGATCCGGGAGCTGGCGGAGCAGATGTTCCGTCTGGTCTATCCGGTGGCACCGCATCTGTTTGGCAAGGCAGGCCCGGCCTGTGTGGCTGGTCCCTGCCCGGAAGGCAAGATGTGCTGCGGTAAGACTGCAGAGGTACGCGCAAAATATGCGGCGATCAAAGAAGGTGCTGTAAAATGAGCAAAGGCAGGCTGATCGTCATTGAGGGGCTGGATGGCAGTGGCAAGGCGACCCAGGCAAAGCTTTTGGCAGAGCAGCTGGCAGAACAGGGCTATCCGGTACGGCAGGTGACCTTTCCGGATTATGCAAGTGATTCCAGTGCATTGGTCAAGATGTATCTGGCCGGGCAGTTTGGCCAAAAGCCGGATGACGTCAATGCGTATGCGGCATCCAGTTTTTACGCAGTGGACCGATTTGCAAGCTATAAAATGAACTGGGGCAGCTTTTACGAGCAGGGCGGCGTAGTGATCGCAGACCGCTATACTACCTCCAATGCGGTACATCAGTGCTCCAAGCTGCCGCCAGAACAGTGGGAGAACTTTTTGAAGTGGCTGTTTGATTACGAGTTCCGACTGTTGGGGCTGCCTGCGCCGGACAAGGTGATCTATCTGCAAGTGGATCCGGCTGTGAGCCAGCGATTGATGACCCAGCGTTATCATGGCGACGAGAGCAAAAAAGATGTACACGAAAAAGACCGGGAATATCTTGACCGCAGCCGTCAGGCAGCGGAGTATTGTGCCCGGCAGCTGGGCTGGGCTACGGTGCATTGCACACAGGGAGATGCAATGCGCAGCATCCAGCAGATCCAGCAGGAGGTTGCTGCTCTTGCAGCAGAGGTCTTATCACATACAGATAAGGGGGAAGCCTGAACGATGTATCGTTTGATGCGGCCGTCCGACCGGGCGGCGGTGCTTGCGCTGTTTCAGAGTGAGCACGGAGGAGATGCGGAATTTGCCGCAAAGGTCCTGGACCAGTTTGCGGGTGAACAGAACGTTTATGTGGCGGAAGAAAACGATCAGGTGGTTGCAACTGCAATGGCTGTTCCGGTCAGTCTGCAGGGACGTACAGGCAATTACCTGTATGGTCTGTGCGGGCAAGGCAGCCTGCTCCTTGCAGGTCTGATCGATCACCTCTGTGCACAGCAAAAGCTGCGTGGGGCAGGGTTTACCGTAGCGGTGCCGGCCACTGCAGCCCGGGCAGAATTGCTGCGGGACAAAGGCTTTACGGATGCTTTTGCGCTGCGGTGCCTGCCCCGTGTGATCAACCGGAATATCTGGAGCCAGGCAGAGTTTGATGCGGTTACGGCCAAAAAACTCTGTGAGCTGCGGGAACGCTTTTGGAAAGATACGGTACAGCTGCAGCCGGAGCAGATGATGGTGTCGCTGGGAGACCTGTATTCTCGTGGTGCGACGATCGTTTCCAGCGAGCATGGATACGGTATTTATTTCCGCCAAGAGGACACACTGTATTTTGTGGAGCTGATGGCGGACGATGACCGGGCAGCCGAGATGCTGATGGAAGCCGCACGGGAAAAAGAAGTCATTGTGGAAAAGGCTGTTATCACCGTAGGTGCGGCACAGATGCTGTTCTTAGGAGAAGGAAAACGCCAGGAATATGGCATGATCCGTTTTGACGGGGAGCCTTTTGATGTGAGCGAAAGCTATCTCCGCTTGATGCTGGAACACTGAGGCCTAACAAACAAAAAAAGGAAGGTGCTTATGGCACACAATGAGTCCCGCCGTAAAAAAGGCGGCTGTCTGAAATTTTTTCTGCTCCTGATCCTGTTGGCAGTTCTTGCGGCAGCGGCGGTTCTGCTGTGGGCACGCAGAGAGATCAATGGGGATGGGCGCAGTGCAAAGGTTGTGACCGTTACCATTCAAAAGGGCAGCAGCGTGGCCTCCATTGCGCAGACGCTAAAGGAGAATGGGGTCATCCGTTCGGCATATCTGTTCCGCTACTATGTCAAGGACAGTCAGTCGGCAGGACGACTGCAGTATGGTGAGTTCACGCTGGATGCGGGTGCATCTTATTTTAACATCGTGGATGCCCTTTCTCAGTATACTGCAAAGGCAGAGAGCGTGCGGGTGACCATCCCGGAGGGTACCACTGCCATTGCCATTGCACAAAAGATGGAAGCAGCAGGCCTTTGCACAGCAGAGGAATTTTTGCAGGAAGCGAACACCGGAGATTTCAGTCAGTATCGGTTCTGGCAGTATCTGCCCAGTGAAGATGAAGCCCCGGATCGCTTTATGAAGTGTGAGGGCTACCTTTTTCCGGAAACATACGAGTTTTTGAAGGAGGATACCGTCCACAACTATGTGGCGACCTTCTATGCTCAGTTCGATGCACAGATCACGGATGCGATGTATGCAGAACTGGAGCAGCAGGGGATGACCCTGCCGGAGCTGATCACGCTGGCCTCCTTTGTGCAGGAGGAAGCGGGCAATGCGCAGGACCATAATGTGGCCCAGGTGTTCCGGAACCGTCTGAAGGAAGGTTCTCCTTATCCTCTTTTGCAGAGCAATGCGTCCAGCTATATCCAGAATGATGCGGATAATAACTATCTGTGGAACTGGGTGGCACCGTACTATGGCGGCTGGGACCAGATCCCGGCCAATATCCTTGCGGCATACGATACCTATGCCTGCAAAGGACTCCCGGCGGGTCCGATCTCGAACCCGGGGCTTGCGGCTGTTACGGCAGCGCTGGATCCCCAGCCGGATGAGGAGGCAAAGGAGGCATATTTCTTTGTGACAGACCTCAAGGGTACCTATTATTACGCAAAGACTCTTGCCCAGCACAATGCAAACTGCAAGACTGCTGCGGCAGTAAACAAAAGCCTGAATGGCTAATTTGAACGAAAGGATATGCCCGCCCGGTCCTGGGCGGGATAAGGAATCAGAATCATGCTTCAGATCCCGGAACTTCTCGCCCCGGCGGGCGATCTGGAACGCCTGCGCTATGCCATTAACTATGGTGCCGACGCCGTTTACTGCGGCCTGCCGGAGTTTGGAATGCGCTCTGCGCCGGCAAACTTTACCCCGGAACAGCTGGCAGAGGGCGTTGTATATGCTCATGCCCGTGGCCGTAAGGTCTATCTGACGATGAACACCCTGCCCACCAATGAAGAAGCCGACCGCCTGCCCGAAGCCATTCGTTCGGCAGCAAAGGCAGGTGTGGATGCCTTTATCGTGGCGGACCTCGGCGTGCTGGATGCCTGCAAGACCTATGCACCGGAGATCGAGGTGCATCTGTCTACGCAGACCGGTATTACCAACTGGGCTGCTGCAACCGCTGCATATAAGATGGGCGCAAAGCGTGTGGTCCTGGCCCGCGAGATGACGCTGCAGGATATCGCGATCATTCGGGATAAGACCCCGCCGGAGCTGGAGATCGAGGCCTTTGTACACGGTGCAATGTGTATGAGCGTGTCCGGCCGCTGCCTGCTGTCCAACTACATGACCGGCCGTGACTCTAACCGTGGCCAGTGTGCGCAGCCCTGCCGTTGGAAGTACTATCTGAGTGAGGAGACCCGCCCGGGCCAGCTGTACGAGATCGGCGAAAACGAGAACGGCAGTTACATTTTGAATGCAAACGATATGTGTACGGCACCTTTCATTGACCTGATCTGCAAAGCAGGTGTGGATAGCCTGAAGATCGAGGGCCGTGCAAAGACCTTTTATTATGTTGCCAGTGTTACTGCAGCTTACCGCAAGGCACTGGATACTTATCTGGCAGATCCCTTTAATGATAATTTTGAGCTGCCGGCAGAGGTCTATGAGGAACTGACCCGTACCAGCCACCGCCATTATTCCCCGGGCTTCTATTTTGGCCGGGAGCAGGCAAAACAGGCTACGGACAGTGCGACCTATATCCGTGACTGGGAGTTTGTGGGTACTGTAGACAGCTGGGAAAATGGTGTTGCACATTGCCAGCAGCGTGGTAAATGGACCATTGGTGATACCATTGAGGCTCTTTGCCCGGATGGACGCAGCATTCCGCTGACGTCTGAATGGATCCGGAATGAAGCTGGGGAACGTGTGGAGTCCACTCCGCACGCAATGGAAAAGTATACGATCCCTACCCCGGAGCTTCCGCCCATGAGCTTGCTGCGCCGCAAGACGGTATAAGCTTATAAAACTAAAAAGGCAGACAGCTGCAGGAGATCTCCTGCAGCTGTCTGCCTTTTTCTGTGTATTACTTTGCAAGCTTTTTCAGGGTGTCCTTGCGGATCTCCTCCCGCAAAGCGGTAAGATAAGCAGAAAATGCTACCTTATCATCCGCGTAGGTAAGATTCAACTCGTATTCTTTGGGGATCCAGGTGGAAAGGTCCGAGATGTTGTGCTGGAACAGTGCTTCAAGGCTGTCAATGGCTTTGTAGATCTTGGCTTCTGCAGTTTCCCGCCGGGCCATTTCCTGGTATAGAGCCGTCATTTCCGAGCAGACCGGCTCCGGCAGAGAGTGGACCCAGTTATACAGAAGACTTTCTTCAGTGGTTTCGTGTGTGGCTGTTTTTTCAAAAGTTGGGATGTCCCCGGTGAAAGCTTCGCCAAGATCATGGATGATGCACATCTGGATGACCTTGTTCATATCGGCATCCGGGAACTCGTCCTTCAGGAAAAAAGCCATCAGGGTCATCATCCAGCTGTGCTCGGCAACACTTTCGTGACGACCGTTTTTGGTGTAGCAGTGTCGTGTGGTGTCCTTCAAGTGCTCTGCAGTCTGCAAGGCATCCAATAATGTGCGTGGTTCCATAGAAGCCTCCTTTTTGTTTTGATTATACCAAAAAACAATATATAAAAAAGACTTTCCTTCGTGCGGAAAGTCTTTTTTAGCGGGATGTCAGATAATTTGATCCAATGCGGTGCGTGCCGCACGGATATTTTGTTCGCTGGTCTGCCACAGGTCAAATTCCGAAAAGCCGGGCAGACCCATGGGGACGCCTTCCCGGCGGAAGACCATGCGGCTGTCCAGCACCTGCTTGCCGGAAAGATGGAAGGCGCGGGCGCCGGTCTGTGCGGCCAGAGTGGGGATGTTTGCTGCGGAAACACCAGCGCCGATCAGGATCTCGATGGTATCATCGGTATGTTCGACGAGCTGACGGAGCAAAGCGATACCTGCTGGGGCGCTTGCAGCCTGTCCGCTGGTAAGAATGGTACAAAGTCCAAGCTCTTTTGCACTCTCCAATGCGGAAAAGGGGTCGCGGCAGACATCAAAGGCACGGTGCAACGTCAGGGCAACAGAATGTCCGGACTCTGCAGCAGCACATCGGGCGGCGGCATAAATGGGGCGCAGAGCGTCTGTGTCCAGATCGCCACCCGGGGTCAGTGCGCCGGTCACGATGCCGTCGGCACCTGCCAGAACCAGCTCGGCAGCACTCTGTTCCATCTGGGCAAGCTCATAGCGATCATAGCAGAAATCGCCAAAGCGGGGACGCAGCAAGGCGCGCACCGGCAGCCCGGTCTCTTTTTTGACCTGACGCAGTAAAGCAAGGCTGGGGGTGGTGCCGCCGATCACAAGATCCGCGCACAGTTCCAACCGGTCGGCACCGCCCTTTTTTGCTGCGATGGCACTGGCAGTGCTATCAACACAGACTTCCAAAACAGGTTTCGTCATAAGAACCTCCTGAAGCAGAAAACCCCGCAGGGCATGATGCGGCTGCGGGGTTTGGGAAAACTCAGTGAACGCTTGCAAGGAAACGGACAAATCCGGCGCGACCGGCATCGTCCAGTTTGTAGACACCGGCATCGGTCAGGACCTCCGCAAAGACCTGGCCGATCTCATCCTGCAGGATGCCGTGGACGGTTTCAGCGGTCAGCTCCGGGTGACGGTCCAGGATCTCCTGCGCCCACTCGGCATGTTTCTGCAGGGCTTCAGGATAGTTGGTGGTGGGGAGGTGCTGCACCAGAGCTTCCTCCAATGCGGCCATTTCGCCTTTAAGGCGGCTGGGCAGCACGGCGAGACCCATGACCTCGATCAGGCCGATGTTCTCTTTTTTGATATGATGCAGTTTGGCATGAGGATGGTAAACACCCAGCGGATGCTCCGGGGTGGTGATATTATTGCGCAGCACCAGATCCAGCTGGTACTTGCCGTCCCGCATCCGGGCGATAGGTGTAATAGTGTTGTGCGGTTCGCCCTCGGTCTGCGCAAAGATAAAGCGATCCTCGTCTGTATAATTGCGCCAGGCAGCCAGGATCTTGTCGGCCAGCTCTACCAGACGTTCGTCATCGGAGCAGGTCAGGCGGATGCAGCTCATGGGCCAGTGCACGATGCCGGCTTCTACAT
>CAYXQN010000010.1:0-32384 GCA_964466825.1 uncultured Faecalibacterium sp.
GTCATCCACCTCGATCAGGACCTCCGGCACACCGCCGTCGGTATGAGCCAGGATGGTTCCTTCCATTGCCTTGCGGTTGACCACGCTCATGTTCTGGTCTGCCAGGAAATTCAGGCCGTCGAAGTTGCCCTCGATCTTTTCAATGAACAGGTCCTTAGCGGGCTTCTTGACATCCACGATGGTCTCGAACATGGTACGGGAGCCTTCCTGAATGAACTGACCCATGGAGTGCAGGTCGGTAGAGAAGATGCAGCTTGCGGGGAACAGGCCCTTATTGTCCTTGCCCTCGCTCTCGCCGAACAGCTGCTTGTACCACTCATTCATCAGGGTGAAGTCCGGCTCATAGCACTCAAGGATCTCCACGCTCTTGCCCTTGCGGTACAGGATGTTGCGGATGGCTGCATACTTGTAAGCGTCATTGTCGGTGCTCAGCACGGAGAAGCGCTCCATGGAGTCCGCTGCGCCCTGCATCAGCTCGTCGATATCGATGCCGGCAGCTGCGATGGGCAGCAGACCCACAGCAGACAGCACCGAGAAGCGGCCGCCGACGTCATCCGGCACCACAAAGGTGGGCCAGCCCTGAGCGTCTGCCAGCTGCTTGAGCGTACCACGAGAACGGTCGGTGGTAGCATAGATGCGCTTATTGGCTTCCTCTACGCCCATCTCATCTTCCAGCAGCTTGCGCAGAACGCGGAAAGCCAGGCTGGTCTCGGTGGTAGTACCGGACTTGGAGATAACGTTGATGGAGAAGCGCTTGCCCTTGCACAGAGCGATGATATCGTTCAGGTAAGAGGGGCTGATGCTGTTGCCGCAGAAGTAGATCTTGGGACCATTCTCCAGATCATTGTGGAACTGGCCCTTGACTGCCTCGATCACAGCACGAGCGCCCAGGTAGCTGCCGCCGATACCGGCAACGATCAGCACATCGGAATCCTCACGGATCTTTGCTGCTGCTTCCTTGATGCGGGCGAACTCTTCCTTATCATAATCACGGGGCAGGGTCATCCAGCCGAGAAAATCGCTGCCGGGGCCGTTTTTAGCTTCCAGCTGCTCATGGGCTGCTTTAACCTGCGGGTAGATCGCTGCATATTCTTCTTCGCTGATAAATGCGGAGAGGTGCTTGGTGTTCAGTGCAACACTCATTTTTATAAACCTCCAGATAATTTGCTGAGGCCTAGGCCCAGCGAGGTGATATCTTGTTATAAGTGTACCGTTCCCACCGGGTAAAGTCAAGCCAAAATTCCTTTGATTTCATACAATTTTAATAGTGTTTTTTTGTTTCTTCAGACATATTTGTTCAGCAAGCCAAAAATCTTCTGCACAGGCATCTGCACTTTTGCTCGATAAAGCGCATTTTCAGACTTTTTATCCAAAAAGAGCCTGCGTCAGCAGCTGCAGCGCTGTATCCAGATCCAGCACCGGGGCATCCGCGGCCGCACAGATCGGATATTCCCCAAGCAGTTCTTCGCCGTTCAGTACACGCATACTCCCCACCATCTGGCCGCGATTTACCGGTGCCTCCAGCCGTTCCGGCAGCTGGATCTGCACAGTGAGTTCTTTCGGACTTTTGCTCTCCATCAGGATCGTCTCCGGCAAAGAGCGATAGTCCAACGGCACACTTTCTTCCGCACTGCCTGTTACAGCCAATTGCAGCGGGCGCTGTTCCGCAGCGGGCAGAGGCACAGCACAATAAGCTCCAAACCCATAGTCCAGCAAGGTCGTAGCTGCGTCAAAGCGGTCCGCACTGGATGGAGCCCCCAGCACCACAGCGATCAGGCTGAGCCCATCTCTTGTTGCGCTGGCGCTAATGCAGACCCCAGCACCGCCGGTGGTGCCGGTCTTCAGCCCGGTAATGCCGCTGTAGCGTTTCAGCAGCTTGTTCGTGTTGACCAGCTGAGTCTGCCCCTGACGCAGACTATCGGTCCAGATGCCGGTATAATGCAGTACCTCCGGGCAGGTGTTGAGGATCTGGCAGCTCATAACTGCGACATCACGCGCAGTGGACAGGTGCCCCTCGGTATCCAGACCGCAGGCATTGCGAAAGGCCGTGCCTGCCATACTCAGCTCTGCAGCACGGTCATTCATCCGCTGCACAAAGCCCGGCTCGCTGCCGCCTACCAGCTCAGCCACCGCCACTGCAGCGTCATTGGCCGAAGATACACAGATCGCTTTGATCATCTCGTCCAGCGTAAAATGCTCTCCCGGTTCCAGCCAGATCTGGCTGCCGCCCATATGGTATGCGTGTTCACTGACCGGAACAGGAGTGTCCAGAGTCAGCCGCCCCTCTTGGATCGCCTCAAAGGTCAGCAGAAGGGTCATCACCTTGGTAATAGAAGCAATGGGCATCTGCTGGTCAGCATTTTTCTCGTAAAGGACTCTGCCTGTACTTTGTTCTACCAGGATCGCTGCACGACAATTCAAGCTCAGCTGCGGCTGTGCAGCGATTTGTTGTTCTGCTGCCGCAGGCTGAAGTTGCTCCGTGACGGTCTTAGCCTGTTCTGCTGTGCCAAGCATCAATGCCCCTACCCAAAAACAAAGCACCCCGGCGCACAGCCATGCCAGTTTTCTCCGTTTCATTCCGGACCCCTCCCCGCACAAACTCTCTGGTTGCAATGTATGAGTCCGCCGATACGGGTATGACCTTTCAGCGTTTTTACTACATTTTGTGAACAAGTATGTCATTCTGCACGAAAAAACGCTTTCAGGCTTGACAATAGCCCCCTATATGTTATGCCGGTGTTACGGAAATGTCTTCCAGACTTTCCAAGGGTTACGATAGAGCGCCATAAAGGAGGCACCAACCATAAATAAGATCGATCGTCGTTCGTTTATGAAACTCGCCGGCGTTGCCGCTCTGGCTGCTGGCATGGTCACTCTGACCGGCTGCGAAGGCCCCCCTGTCCAGGCTCTGCTGCCCCTGCGCTTTGAGTGGGTCGGCGGCGATTCCCTGGAAATGCTGGTCTCCATGACCACTGGCAAGCTGCCTCGCTGAACCTTATCCTAAACCACTGGAGAGCAGACCAATGGTCCGCTCTTTTTTGTTTTTTCAATTTTGCGCATCTGCGCCCATCCTGTGCAAATTTCATCTTGCGCCTATCCTGTCATCTGTTATATAATAAAGGGCAACATATCGTTTTAATCTGTTTTTATCGAAAGGACCCTCTCATGCGAGTTTGTTTTTATACACTGGGTTGTAAGGTGAACCTGAACGAAACCGGCGCACTGGAGCAGATGTTCCGCAGCCATGGTTTTACCATTGCAGCCGAAGGAGAACCCGCAGATGTTTTTATCGTAAACAGCTGCACCGTCACCAACTTTGGCGATCAGAAAAGCCGCAAATGGCTGCGCCGCGCTAAGCGGGAGAACCCTGGTGCCGTCACAGTTCTGACCGGCTGCTACCCGCAGGCATTCCCGGAGGAAGCTGCACAGTTCATGGAGGCAGATCTGGTCTGCGGCAATGGTGACCGCAAGGCCATTCTGGACAACGTTCTGAAACTGCTGGATGGCCACGAACGCATTGTCGCCATCACACCGCACCAGCGGGGCGAGCTGTTTGAGGAGCTGCCTGTAGAACGGTTCGAGACCCACACCCGCGCATTTATTAAGGTAGAGGACGGTTGCAACCGCCAGTGCGCTTACTGCGTGATCCCCCGCGCCCGCGGCCCGGTACGCAGCCGTGCGGAAGAAAGTATCCTGACTGAGCTGCGCCAGCTGGCAGCCTCTGGCTACCGCGAGGTCGTTCTGAGCGCCATTTCTCTGCCCAGCTACGGTCTGGACACCGGAACAAATCTTGTGGAACTGGTGGAAAAATGCGCCCGGATCGACGGCATTGAGCGCATCCGTCTGGGCAGTCTGGACCCCGATATGCTCACCCCGGAATTCATCACCCGACTGGCCGCCGTGGACAAGCTCTGTCCGCAGTTCCACCTGAGCCTGCAGAGCGGCTGCAGCTCCACCCTGCGCCGGATGCGCCGTGTCTACACTGCCGAGCAGTATGCTCAGGTAGTGGACCAGCTCCGTGCCGCCTACGGTGAGCGGCCGGTAAGCTTTACCACCGACTGCATCTGTGGTTTCCCCGGCGAGACCCGCGAGGATTTTGATGAAAGCTGCGAGTTCCTGAAGAAAATCGGCTTTTTGAAGGTCCATGTGTTCCCCTATTCCCGCCGCAGCGGGACCCCCGCCTACGACTTCCCCAACCAGATCCACGAGCGGGAAAAGCAGGCCCGCAGCCGTGAGATGAATGCCATTGCCGAGCAGGTGCGCTGCGAGGTACTGGCTGCACACGAGGGCACCGAGGATGAGGTGCTGTTGGAAACGGCTCTGTCCGAAACGCTGTTTACCGGCTATACCCGGTTGTACATCCCGGTAGTCGTGTCCGCCCCCGGGCACACCAGCGGCGAGATCGTTCGTGTCCGGCTGGGCAGCTACGACGGCGAGCGTGTGCGGGCGACGCTCTGCTAATTTTTTCAGAAGATCATCAGTCTTTCACATTTTGTGAAACGCATAACAAATTTTTACAAATTCTCTTTTCATCCCTGCAGCTTTGTGCTAAAATGATACTGGAGTATTCGGGCCGCGGCATTGTTTGCAGCAATGCGTACCAACGTCTGCCCGTGCATCCCCGCATCAGCCTGCTGCGGGGAGATATTTTTGTTGTACCAAAAACAAGGAGAAATCGGAATGAGTTTCAGAGGAATCAATACGACTGTCATCCAGCTCCGCCGGCAGGTTTTTGCCGAGGTTGCCAAGATGGCGTACGCCAATGTTAAGGGCGAACAGGCCAACCATATGATGCGCAAGATCCCCTACACCATCGTCCCCGGTGAGGAAGGAAAGCTGCGTCAGGACATCTTCCTGGAGCGCGCGATCGTTGAGGAGCGTGTCCGCCTGGCTATGGGCCTGCCCACCCGCCGTATGGATGAGCACAACAGCGTGGTCTCCGGCCTGGAGGATGCTTCCATCGCACACAAGTATTATGATCCCCCGCTGGTAAACGTGATCAAGTTTGCCTGCAACCGCTGCCCGGAAAAGCTGGTCAAAGTTTCTGACCTGTGCCAAGGCTGCCTTGCTCACCCCTGTATGGAGGTCTGCCCCAAAAATGCGATCATCTGGGAGAACGGCCGTTCTACCATCGATCAGGACAAGTGCATCAAGTGCGGCCGGTGCGCTACTGTCTGCCCCTACAATGCCATTATCAAGACGGAACGTCCCTGTGCTGCAGCCTGTGGCATGAATGCGATCCACTCGGATGAGCTGGGCCGTGCCGAGATCGACTACAGCAAGTGCGTTTCCTGCGGTCAGTGCCTGGTCAACTGCCCCTTTGGCGCCATTGCCGACAAGGGTCAGATCTACCAGCTGATCCAGGGCTTTAACCGCGGTGACCGCATTTACGCTCTGGTGGCTCCGGCATTTGTCAACCAGTTCCCTCAGCTGGCCCAGACCGGCAAGCTGAAGGCTGCTCTGCGCGCTGTTGGCTTCTGTGATGTGGTAGAGGTTGCGATCGGTGCTGACCTGTGCACCGTGGACGAGGCACATGACTTCCTGGAGAATGTGCCTGAAAAGATGAACTTTATGGCTACCTCCTGCTGCCCGGCCTGGAGCATGATGGCTAAGACCGCATTCCCGGATCTGGCCAAGAACATCTCCATGACCATGACCCCCATGGTATTTACTGCCCGTATGATGAAGCAGGCTGACCCCGAGGCCCGTATGTGCTTTATCGGACCTTGCGCTGCAAAGAAACTGGAAGCTTCCCGCCGCACGGTGCGCAGTGATGTCAGCTTTGTGCTGACCTTTGAGGAACTGGCCGGTATCATTGAGGCCAAGGGCATCGATCTGGACAACCTGGAAGTGGATCCCGCTGAACAGGAGCTGTGCTACGCCTCCGGCGCCGGCCGCGGCTTTGCACAGTCCGGCGGCGTTGCCAAGGCTGTTGCTGACAAGATCAAAGAATGGCATCCCGATATGGATGTGAAGATCGCATCGGCTCAGGGTCTGGCAGACTGCAAGAAGCTGCTGATGCTGGCAAAGGCTGGCAAGTACAACGGTTATCTGCTGGAAGGCATGGGTTGCCCCGGCGGCTGCATTGGCGGCGCCGGTACCATTGCCGATCCTGCCCGGACCGCTGTACAGCTGGACAAATATGTAAAGGAAGCTCCTTTCTCCGACCCGGAGCAGAGCGCCTTTATGAACAGCATCCACATGCTGAAGGATGACCCCAATTTTGAGCTCTGATCTTTTTGAAACAAAACGGATCTTTTGCCGCTTTCCTGCCGGAAAGCGGCATTTTTGTCCGGTTTGTGAAACGTTCCATCTGCAACATTTTTGTGAAACTCAACCGCAGAACGTTGACAGCGCAGCTCCTGCATGATATATTAGTCTCGACAAACCGCATTCATTCTGATTTTCTGTCCCTGCAGTAAGAAAGGACTGATCCTATATGACAAGATCTGCAAAACGAGCTTTCACGCTGTTGTTTGCCCTGGTTCTGGTATGGATGCTGACGCTCAGTGCATCGGCAGCCGCTGTCCGCACCAACACCGTAAAACTGGATGTCGGCGTCCAGTTTTATAAGGAGGACTCCGATACTGCCTCTATGGCAAACTCCGGTGTGGACTCTGAACGGGCTGCCTCTCTGACCCGGCAGACCAACGGCACCTATACATTGGAACTGCCCATCAAGCAGGTGTCCAAACTGGGCATTACCGGCCATTTGACCGGGCTGACCATTGGTGATGTGACCTATGCCGGCGAGCTTACCGGCTCAGTAGAAGACGGCACCGGGCTGCTGACCATCAAAAATATGCCGGCCTCGGTACTGACGGGCAGCGATGTAAACAAGTCCCTGACCGTTATCTGCAACATCCAGATGGACCTTAGCCTTCTGGGCGAGATCAACACCTCTGCCCGGATGTGTATCTGGAACAAAGCCTGATCCTCTGATGTAAAAAAGACATCCTGCTGTAAAATGCAGGATGTCTTTTTTTGTGGGGCAGATCAGTCGTCCAGATGCTTTTCCACAAAATCTCCAACCATTTTATCCAGCTGAAGCACCGCATTTTCAGCTCCTTTTGCTACCTTGCGTACATTCCGGCGCAGCTGACGCTGGTTCTGGCTGGCAGCCATAACCCCCGCAGCCCCCAGCGCTGCGCCGGCCGCCATCCCCAAGAGCACTCCTGACGAACTGTTTTTTGCCTGCTGTTTCATTGCAAAAACTCCTTTCGCTGCAAATTTTGGGCATCTGGTGGTATTATTTCCGACAAATAATCTTCTATACGCTTTTTTTGTTCAAGATTTTGTGGTATACTGTGGCATGATGCTTTTAATGGGGTAGTTTGCCGCAATGGCGGCAGCTCCAGAAGCATTTTACGAAGGAGGCTCATTCTTTGTTACAACCTGCTGAACCAAAAAAGATCCTTTGCATCCACGACCTGTCCGGCGTGGGGCGGTGCAGCCTGTCGGTGATCCTGCCAGTGCTGGCAGTTATGGGTGTCCAGCCCATAGCCCTGCCTACCGTGGTGCTTTCGACCCACACCGGCGGTTTTGGTGCCCCGGCCCGCATGGACGGCAGTGCTTACGGCGAAGCTGCGCTGGAACATTATCGTGCGCTGGGATTGGAATTTGACTGCATTTATACCGGCTATCTGGGTGGCGAAGCTCAGGTAGCTCTTGCGGAAAAAGCATTTGACCTTTGGAGCAATGCTTACAAAGTAGTAGACCCTGTTATGGGCGACCACGGCAAAGCTTATTCGACTGTGACCCCTGCCCTGATCGACCGCATCCGCCATCTGTGCCGCCGGGCTGATCTGATCCTGCCAAACTATACTGAGGCACAGCTTTTGCTGGAGCGGGAACCCGTTCTTACAGAACTTGACGAGGAGCAGGCCCAGGCTCTGGCCAACGACATGGCAACGCTGGCTCCCAGTGCTGTCATCACCGGGCTGCCCCTGGGCAAGTACATTGGGTGCGCTGGCGGCGGCAAGGATCGCTTTGTGCTCAAGAAGCTGCATATCGCCCGCAGCTATCCCGGCACCGGCGACCTGTATGGCGCTGTACTGCTGGGCTCCCTGATGCAGGGCAATGCACTGAGCGCTGCCACAGACAATGCTGCAGAATTTGTGGCTTTGGCTATCCAGCGGACTCCTGTCAACCAGGACAGCCGCTTTGGCGTCTGGTTTGAGCCGTTGCTGCCCCGTCTGTGCCCACTGCCTGAAGAACGGAAGGTGCTGAGCTATGAGTGAAAAACCAACACTGAACATCGTTCTGGTGGAGCCCCGCATCCCCCAGAACACCGGCAACGTTGCACGCACCTGTGCCTGCACCGCCTGCCGCCTGCATCTGGTAGGCCCTATGGGGTTTGCCATCGATGATAAAAAGCTCAAGCACGCCGGTCTGGACTACTGGCACTATCTGGACATCAATTATTATGACAGTCTGGATGACTTTTTTGCCCGGAACAACGGGCCTTACTACTATTTTACGACCAAGGCGCCCCAGCGTTATACCGATGTTTCCTACCCGGACGGAGCTTATCTTGTCTTTGGACGGGAGGATGCCGGTCTGCCGGAAGCGCTGCTGGCCGCAAACCAGGAGCACTGCGTCCGGATGCCCATGCTGGACACCTGCCGCAGCCTGAATCTGTCCAACAGTGTTGCCGTGGGTGCTTATGAGGTTCTGCGGCAGTGGGATTTTCCGGAGCTGCTGGACCATGGACACTTACGAGATTATGAATGGAAATGAGGGACATTATGAGCAAGATCGCGATTTTGACCGACTCTTCCTGCGATATCCCGCAGGAGCTTGCCGACAAATACGGCATTGATATCATGAGCTTCCACATCCTACTGGATGATGTGGACTATATTGAACGTGAAAGCTGCACCAACATTGAATTCTACGACAAAATGCGTGTCGCTAAGGGCGTGCCTTCCACTGCCGCCATCACTCCTATCCAGTTCTGCGAAAAATACTGCCAGTATGTGGACGAAGGCTACACAGACATCATCCATGTTCCCATCAACCGTTCCGGCAGTTCCACCTACAACAATGCCCTGATGGCACAGGGTATGCTGCGGGAGGAGCGCCCTGAGCACCACATGAAGATCCATCTGCTGGATCCCCACACCTACTCCATGCCCTTTGGCTGGTATCTGTGTGAGATGGCCCGCAAGCTGCAGAACGGCGCTGAAGTGACTCATGTGATCCGTGAGTTTGAGAAGCAGATGAACCGCATGGAGATCATCCTTGGACCCTACAGCCTGAAGCAGATGAAAAAGAGCGGCCGCATCTCTGCCGCTGCTGCTGTTATGGGCGAGCTGATGGGCGTGCGCCCCATCATCACCCTGATCGACGGCCAGACCAAGGTAGAGAGCAAGGTCCGTGGTGATGATAAGGTCATTCCCGCTATGATCGAGCTGTGCAAAAAGCGTGCAGACGGTGTGGAGAACTTTGATTATATGATCGGCCACACCAATATCCCTCAGGCTGCTGAACTGGAAAAAGCCTGCCGCAAGGCGTTTGGCAAGGCTCCGTTGATCAGCTTTACCCTGGGCGGCGTAGTTTCTGCAAACACCGGCCCTGATACCATTGCGCTGGTCTACGTTGGCCACGAGCGTGACTGAGCAAAATCTCCTGTAGTTTGAACTTTTCCACACCATTTTCTCCGGCTGTGAATCAGCTAAACCGGAGAGAATGGTGTATTTTTTTGTTTTAGTTCCGTCGGTTTTGCATTGAAATCCGTTTTATTTTATGGTATACTGCCCCATGCCGTGCAGCAGTGCGCGGCACAAGAGCAACTTAGGATTTTAGGCTCCCCACCGTGTTTCAAGTCGCAGTGGGCAAACCTGCAGGGGCTGGCGGTCCCTGTATGGTCAAAATCAAACCGCTGGAGTTATAAAAATGAAAAATCGCAATTCTTCTGTCCGCAGGATGGTACGCTGTGCCTTGGTTGCTGCAATCTATGTTGCACTTTGCATGGCTTTGCAGCCGCTCTCCTTTGGAGCCTTCCAGGTGCGCATTGCCGAGGCGCTGTGCCTTTTGCCGGTGTTTGGCACCGAGTACATCCTGGGTGTGGTGCTGGGCTGCTTTTTGTCCAACTTTTTGGGCTCTACCATCGTGGATGTCGTGTTCGGCACCTTTGCCACAGCACTTGCCTGTTTTGTCACCTATGCGCTGCGCAAGGTGCGCATCAAAGGTCTGGCGATCCCCGCAAGCGTGCCCCCGGTAGTGTTCAATGCGGTGATCATCGGTGTCGAGAGCTCGGTGCTGTATGCCGACCCTGCCTACTCTGCCCCGCTGTGGGTCCTGTGCGTGAGCAACGGTCTCTCGGTTGCCATCGGCGAGATCATCAGCTGCAGCATTCTGGGTGTGGCGCTGGTAAAGCGGATCGAGTCCAACACAGGATTGCGCAGAAGTTTTTGCGAATAAACGGAGGTTTTCATGCAGCCAAACGGAATGATCTTCTGGGACTGGAACGGTACCCTGATGGACGATGTAGATTACAGCGTCGATTGCCTGAACTGGATGCTGACAGAACACGGCTACCCGCAGCAGTATGATCTGGCTGCATACCAGGAGGTATTTGGCTTCCCCATTGAAGACTATTACCGCACGGTCGGCTTTGACTTTGACCGGCACCCCTATCCGGTACTGGCAGAACATTATATGCAGCACTACAATGCCGGTGTGGACAGCTGCCCCGCCTTTGGCAGCGTAGTCCCTGTTTTGACCGAGCTTTCCCGCCGGGGCTGGCGGCAAGCCGTGCTTTCTGCCTCCCGTCAGGATTATCTGATCGAGCAGGTATCTGCCCGGGGTCTGAGAGGTTATTTTTCCGAGTTGCTCGGCCTTTCAGATATTTACGGCAAAAGCAAAGTGCAGGTGGGGTTAGATCATCTCCGGCGCTGCGGTCTGGACCCTGCTTGCTGTGTCATGATCGGTGACACACAGCACGATGCAGAGGTCGCTGCCGCTATGGGCATCAAGTGCGTTTTGTGCGCACGCGGACACCAGTCCCGCACACGGCTGGAGGCAGTCTGCCCCCATGTCATTGATGATCTGAGCCAGCTGCCCGCTTTATTGGACAACCTTTGAATCCTGATACCGGCTGCTGCCAGACTCCTTTGGAGTATTGGCAGCAGCCTTTTTTCATCCCACTGCGCACAAATTTACAGAAAATTCATGCAAAAACCAGCTAAAATCGGCTTGTAGATTTGACGTACCTGCCGCTTTGGTGTATCATATAAAATGTATTGTTTTGTTCTAACGGACATCCTGTCCTTACTTTTTTGATATGAGGTGTAATCAATGTCCCTGATCGAAAAACTTTTCGGCAGCTTCTCGGACCGAGAGCTGAAAAAGGTGAATCCTATCACCAAGCAGGTGCTGGCGCTGGAGCCGAAATATCAGGCCATGTCTGATGCCGAGCTGCAGGCCATGACCCCTGCTCTCAAGCAGAAACTGGCCGATGGTGCCACACTGGATGATATTCTGCCCGATGCATTTGCTGTCTGCCGTGAGGCATCCTGGCGTGTGCTGGGCATGAAGCATTTCCCTGTACAGGTCACCGGCGGCATTGCACTGCACCGCGGTGATATTGCAGAGATGCAGACCGGCGAGGGCAAGACCCTGGTCGCTACCCTGCCCGCTTATCTGAATGCATTGACCGGCGAGGGTGTGCATATCGTTACCGTCAACGACTACCTGGCCAAGCGCGACAGCGAATGGATGGGCAAACTCTACCGCTGGCTGGGCCTGTCGGTCGGCCTGATCGCACAGGGTATGGACGGTGACGCACGCCGTGCTGCTTATCAGTCCGACATCACCTACGGCACCAACAACGAGTTTGGCTTTGACTATCTGCGTGACAACATGGTGACCTACAAGGCCAATATGGTGCAGCGCGGCCACGCCTACGCCATCGTGGACGAGGTGGACTCCATCCTGATCGATGAGGCCCGTACTCCTCTGATCATTTCCGGCCGGGGCGAAGATTCTTCCAGTCTGTACACCCAGGTAGACCGCTTTGTGCGTACCCTGCGCAAGAGCGTTGTGGTGGAGCTGGAGGACAAGGTCTCCACCGACGAACAGACCGACGGCGATTATGTTGTGGACGAAAAACACAAGACCTGCACCCTGACGGCCAGCGGCATCAAAAAGGCAGAGGCCTATTTTAAGGTGGAAAACCTGGCTGATGCTGAAAACATGACCCTGTCTCATCACATCGACCAGGCCATCAAAGCTTATGGCGTAATGCAGAAGGACATCGATTATGTGGTCAAGGATGGCGAGGTCCTGATCGTGGACGAGTTCACCGGCCGCCTGATGATCGGCCGCCGCTACAACGAAGGCCTGCATCAGGCCATTGAAGCCAAGGAAGGCGTCAAGATCGCAGCGGAAAGCAAGACTCTGGCCACCATTACCTTCCAGAATTATTTCCGTATGTACAAAAAGCTGTCCGGCATGACCGGTACTGCCCGTACGGAGGCTACCGAGTTTATCGAGATCTATGGCCTGAACATCCTCTCGGTGCCCACCAACCGTCCTGTGCAGCGTGTGGATCACCCGGATGCCATCTACAAAACCGTCAACGGCAAGTACAATGCTGTGATCGAACAGGTGATGGAGTGCCACAAAAAAGGCCAGCCTGTTCTGGTTGGTACTGTCAGCGTGGAAAAGAGCGAACTGCTGGCCAAGATGCTGCAGCGCCATACCCGCAACTTTAATGTTTTGAACGCCAAAAACCACGAGTGTGAAGCTGAGATCGTGGCACAGGCAGGCAAAAAGGGTGCCATTACCATCGCCACGAATATGGCAGGCCGTGGTACCGATATCATGCTGGGCGGCAATGCCGAATTTATGGCCAAGGCACAGATGCGCAAGGAGCATTTCTGCGAAAATCTGCTCAACCCGGATGCTCCGCAGGATGCTCTGCCTGCAGAGGTAGAGCTGCTGCTGACCGAGGCCAACGGCCACGGCGAAACAGACGATGCCAAGATCCTGGCTGCACGCCAGCGTTTTGATGAGCTGTATGCGCAGTTCAAGCCTGCCATCGACGCCGAAGCAGACGAGGTGCGTGCTGCGGGCGGTCTGTTCATCATTGGCACCGAGCGCCACGAGAGCCGCCGCATCGACAACCAGCTGCGCGGCCGTGCCGGCCGTCAGGGCGATCCCGGCGCTTCCCGATTCTATCTGAGCCTGGAAGATGATCTGATGCGTCTGTTTGGCGGTGACCGCGTTTCCGGCCTGATGGATACCTTGAAGATCGACGAAGATACCCCCATTGAAAACCGCATGATCACCAGCACTCTGGAAAGCGCCCAGAAAAAGCTGGAGGGCCGCAACTTTGAGATCCGTAAAAACGTGCTGAAGTATGACGATGTGATGAACCAGCAGCGTGAGATCATCTATGGCCAGCGCCACAAGGTACTGGACGGCGAGGATATCAGCGCCGAGATGCACAAGATGCTGCGGGAAAACATCGACTCCAGCTGCCAGCAGTTCCTTGCGGGCGATGTGAAGGACGAGTGGGACTTTGGCGCTCTGCGCCGCCACTACCAGGGCTGGCTGACCACTGATGCAGACTTCCATTATACGGTGGCAGACTATGAGGACCTGACCGCTGAAGGCATTGCTGATATGCTGTACACCCGTGGGTTGCAGATCCTGAACGCCAAAGAAGTACGCTACGGCGCACCCATCATGCGTGAGCTGGAGCGCATCTGCCTGCTCAAGTGTGTAGACCGGATGTGGATGGACCATATTGATAATATGGACCAGCTGCGCCAGGGCATTGCTCTGCGCGGCTACGGCCAGAAGGATCCGGTGGTCGAGTACCGTATTGAAGGCTTTGATATGTTTGACCAGATGGTGGACTCCATCCGTGAGTCCAGCGTCAAAATGCTGCTGACCATCGAGCTGCGCCAAGGCGTTTCTGCGCCCAAACGCGAGCAGGTGGCCAAACCCACCGGCGAGGGCTTTGTGCCCGGCAACGGAGCACCTGGTGTAAAGGGTGCGCCCAAAGGCCAGCCTGTGCGTGTTATCAAGATCGGCCGCAATGATCCCTGTCCCTGTGGCAGCGGACTGAAGTGGAAAAAGTGCACCTGTGCACAGTACCACCCTGAAAATGCAGGCGGCGAGGAATAATTAGTTGAAAAGCCCTCTCCGCCACGGCATACGGCCATGGCGGAGAGGGCTTTTGCAATCATTTTTTAGAGGGAGTTGATGTTGTGATGATCACACCGGAAAAGTTATTGCAGGCAGCAAAGGAGCTGCAGCCCCAGCTGCAAGAGTGGCGGCGCACCCTGCACCGGCATCCGGAGGTAGGCTTTGACCTGCCCCAGACCAAAGCCCTGGTCAAAAAAGCCCTGACCGAAATGGGTTATGACCCACAGGACTGCGGAAAATGCGGCGTTGTTGCTCTGGCAGGCGGCAAGCGGGACGGCAAATGCATCCTGCTGCGGGGCGATATGGATGCCCTGCCGCTGGACGAGCAGTCTGGTGAGGAGTTTTCCTCCGAGGTGCCCGGCAAAATGCACGGCTGCGGCCATGATATGCACACTGCCATGATGCTGGGTGCCGCAAAACTGCTCAAGGAGCACGAGGACGAGATCGAAGGCACCGTCAAGCTGGAGTTCCAGCCTGCAGAGGAGATTTTTCAGGGCTCGATGGATATGATCCAGAACGGCCTGCTGGAAGCTCCCAAAGTGGATGCAGCCGTCATGTTCCATGTTCTGGCCGGCATGCCGATCCCAGCGGGGATGGTCCTGGTGCCGGGCGGCGGCATTACCATGGCCAGCTGCGAGCAGTACCACATCACGGTGCACGGCAAGGGCGGCCACGGCTCCATGCCCAACGTCTGCATCGACCCCATCACTGCAGCAGCACACATCCACATTGCGCTGCAGGAGATCAACAGCCGTGAGCTGGACCCCAACCAGTTTGGTGTATTTACCACCGGACGCTTTGAGGCCGGCAAAGCCTCCAACGTCATCCCGGACAGCGCCGAAATGTGGGGCACCATCCGTACTACCGACCCCGAAGGTGCCGTCCGTGAGCAGATCCATCAGCGCATGACCGAGATCGTGCAGGGTGTGGCAACTGCTTACCGCTGCACCGCCGAGGTCGAGTTCAGCGATCATTGCCCCTGCATGGTGGTGGATGAGCCGCTTGCCAAGGATGCTCTGACCTATATGACCGAGCTGCTGGGCCGTGGTGCCATGGATATGACCCCCATGACCGGCGGTAAGCCCGGCGGCGGCAGTGAGGACTTTGCCTTTGTCAGCCATGAGGTGCCTACGGTAAGTATGTTCCTTGCTGCTGGCAACGCCAAGGAAGGCTACGCCTTCAGCCAGCATCACCCTAAAGTCCGTTTTGATGACAGCGTTCTGTTCAGCGGCAGCGCTGCCTATGTCTATATGGCTCTGCGCTGGCTGGAAGATCACAAATAAAGCTTCCCGCTTGCAAAACAAAAACGCCCTCTCAGAAATTTCTGAGAGGGTGTTTTTTATTTTGCGAACAGCTCTGCCAATTGCTGTGTACCAGTCTTGGTCAGATAGGGCCGCAGCACCAGCCACTGCAGGCGCATCATATCATCTACCCCAACTTGTGTTGTCTGGCCTGCCGTGGAGGTCCTGCGCTGCCAGCCAACATGGCTGAACATCAAAAGATCTACCAAGTCCTGTTGCAGCTGACCGCTGACAGAAGGGCAAAAGATCCCCTGCTCTGTGAGCTGGCCCAACAGATGCTCCAAACCTCTGCGCAGCTGCGCAATGCGGTCCACATTGTCCTGCTGCCGCTCCGGCATATCTTCAAACAACAGCGGATCATCGAACATTCTGGCATGGTCCACAAGCGAAACGATCATCCGGCGCAGGTATCCGTCCAACGCTGCAAGGCTGGCTTGTTCCGGCGGAAGGATCTCCACCATTTCCCGCTCTGCCAAGGCAGACGCAAGATCCTGTTTGTGCGGAAAATGATAGGTCAGGTTGCCCACACTGATACCAAGCTCTGCCGCAATGGCCCGCATAGAGACCTTGCGATAGCCCTGTTGTTCAAACAGTTTTGCAGCCGTCAGCAAGATCTTTTGTTTTGTATCCTCCATAAGGCACCTCCCGGGTCTGATGGTATCAGTATACCACACATGACCGGGAAATGGGAGAGTTAAAAGGCCTTTTCAAATGCTCCGCTCTGGATGCGGTCGTGCAGAGTCTTAAGCATATCCAGAACGGTATTTTCAAATCATTCTTGCATCCGAAAACGACGTATCCTGCTGTTTCCATAACTGCGGCAGCATTTCAATATTGCCACCTGTGCAATACCAGCCCGCAGCCAAAAGTACTGCTGTCAAAAGCAGCACCAGTATACCCCTGCCAAGGCAAACCCCTTTATGGGGACCTCTTTGCGGCAGCTTAGTCTGCTTGCACATCTCTGCCGGGAGCATAACGTTCTCTGGAACAGGATCTTTCCAGCGCTGCCAAAGTGTCCCTGCGGCCTGCGGCAACCCACAGGCCGCCCGCCGGATGATATCCATCAGCCACAACCCCGGGCCATCTTCTGTGCGGACTGTACGCAGCCAGCAGCCTTTTTTGCTGCCGACCAACAGGGTGATGTGATCCTCCCGTCCCACACAGGTCACCGCCAGATCAGTGTCCACCAGCTGGCGGGCAGCACGCACCCGGCTCCGTGCCAGTTCCAGCTCTCCAGGGCGTTTTGCCCTCCGGTGCGCCAGCTGGTCTATTTGTGCTGCCGTTCGCTCGTCTGCATAGCTCATGCTGCCAAAGTCAAATACTTTATCTGCCCCGGGAACAGCCTCCAGCCGGCTTTCCAGCAGAGCGCCGGCAGCCGCATCGGCACTTGTCAATAAGCAGCGATGCTGTTCCAGTGTCTGGACCAAAGCCTCCGCAAGTACCGTTTCGCCTTCCGCATAGACAGCCGCTCCCAACGCCTTACGAACTTTGTTTGCAGCTTTTTGCAATATACCCGGCTGCTCTGACTGCAGGGCCAAAAGTGTTTCTGCACCACGGCAGCGATACTGCGCTGTAAGTTTTCCACCAAAAGAAAGCTGTGTTGTCAAATCCTGCAGCTGTTGTTCCTCTGCGCCAAAAATGCGCAGCACACAGCTTGTCTGTCGTTCTCTCTGGTTCGTCAAGCCCCTTCACACCTCTCCGGCCTGCAGAAGGCCGCTTTTATTCTGCGAGGAAGGCTTTGTTCAATGCATCCAATGCCGCCGCATCCTGTACAGCATTCACTGCCAGCGGACGGGTACCGGACGGGATCTTGTCCTGCGCCAGACGCAATGCCAGTTCCAGCGCAGCCTGAGCTGCACGGGCACGGATCAGCTCCCGGTCCGGACGGGAAACAAACAGCTTTCTGACATAGACCGTATCGCCCCGGGCAACGCCCAGATAGACCGTACCCACCGGACGCAGTTCGTCACCGCCGGTCGGTCCTGCCACACCGGTCACACTAATGCCGATATCCGCACCTGCGGCTTCGGCAGCGCCCAACGCCATCTGTGCCGCCACCGGAGCAGATACCACATTGTATTGCCCGCTCACAGCAGGGTCTACTCCCACCAGCCTTGCTTTGGCCTGCTCCCAATAGGTCACAAACCCGTAGCCAAAAACCTCGCTTGCACCGGAAACCTGTGTCAGTCGCTGCGCGATCAGACCACCTGTACAGCTTTCTGCCGTGGCGATCGTCAGGTGCTTGTCCCTGAGGGTACGCACAACGGTTTCATGGATCCCGGCTGCGTCTTCATCATACACTGCATCCCCCAGCAGATCATAGAACTTTTTGGCAGTTTGACGGCACATTTTTTCGGCTTCGGGCTTGGTTTCTGCCCGGGCAGTAATGCGGATCTCACATTCTCCCGTCTTGCAATAGATAGCGGCAGTGGGGTTTTCGGTCTCCAGCAGGTGACGCACCTGGTACTCCAGGTTGCTCTCGCCGCCCAGCACGCGCAACGTCAGCGAGTGCAGCACACAGTTCTGTCGCTGCATCAACAGCGGACGCACGCTTTCCTGCCACATGGCCTTCATTTCATGGGGAACACCAGGCATCAGCACAGCGCAGTGGCCGTCCTGCTCAAACCACGCACCGGGCGCAGTGCCATGATGGTTGACGATTTTTTTACCACACACCGGCACCATTGCCTGTTTGCGATTATTAGGGGTAGTCACACGCCCGGTCCGGGTAAAAAAACTGACGATCTTATCCCATTCTTCTTCATCAAACGTCAGGGTATCTCCAAAGCAGGCAGCCACAGTCTCTTTGGTCAGGTCATCCGCTGTGGGGCCAAGACCGCCGGTAAATACCAACAAGTCGCAGCGCTGCTTTGCTTCATTGACAAAATCCGCAAGTCTGCCATGATTGTCACCGATCGTGCTCTGCCGCTGAACTGTAATGCCAAGTGCCGCCAGCTCCTGACTGAGATACTGAGCATTGGTGTTCAAAATGTTGCCGAGCAGCAACTCGGTCCCTACGCTGATGAGTTCCGCTGTCATAGCTTTTTACCCCTCAAACTCTACTTCGTCGGTGATGCGGATGCGGATACGCTCCGCCTGTTCCGCAGCCTGAGCTTCCAATTCTGCCAGACCGGGCATAGCTGCTTCGGCCGCCAGGATCTCCTCCAACTCGGGGCGGATCTTCGGGTGCGGCGGGGTAAAGATGGTGCAGCAATCCTCATACGGCAGGATGCTGGTCTCAAAGGTCTTGATATGGCGAGAAGTCTCGATGATCTCGGTCTTGTCCATACCGATCAGCGGACGCAGGATGGGCAGGTCCTGTGCAGCGTCAGTGCACTGCAGCGCCTTGACCGTCTGGCTGGCCACCTGAGCCAGGCTTTCACCGGTAACAAGCGCTTCACAGCCCTGCTTCTTGGCGATGACATTGGCGATGCGCATCATGCTGCGGCGCATCAGAACGGTAAACAATACATCCGGTGCATTGTCACGGATATACTCCTGCGGCGTAGTATAGGGCACCACAAACAGGTTGGTGCTGCCGGTATACACACTGGTCAACTGCGCCAGAGCCTTAACTTTAAGTTTTGCACGCTCCGAAGTATACGGAGGGGACGCAAAATGGATGTGATCCAGGGCCAGACCACGTTTTGCCATGCGGTACGCTGCCACCGGGCTGTCAATACCGCCGGACAGCATATTCAATGCACGGCCACTGGTACCAACCGGAAGACCGCCTTCTCCCGGTACTTTCGGGCCATGAATATACGCACCGTAATCACGAATCTCAACGATGACCTTGAATTCCGGGTTGCGCACATCCACCTTGAGATAGTTGTGCTTGCCCAGAAGGTATGCACCCAGCTCCCGCATCAGCTCCGGGCTCTTCATGGGGAAGGTCTTGTCCGAGCGGCGTGCCTCCACCTTAAAGGTACGGATCCCGCGCAGGCTGTCGCCCAGATAATCCTCTGCGACCTGGCAGATGGTGTCAAAGTCCTTTTCGCAGACGACTGCACGGCTCAGAGCCGCCAGACCGAACACCTTGCTGACCCGCTCAAAAGCAAGATCCATATCGACGTCTTCTTCCTGCGGTTCCATATAAAAAGTGGACTGGCTGCAGTAGACCTTGAACTTGCCCACCGTCTTGAGACGATAGCGCAGGATCTTCATCATTGCAGCTTCAAACTGATTACGGTTCAGACCTTTCAGGGACATTTCGCCCTGATAGCCCATAATGATCTCATGCATAAATGTTGTACTCCTGTTTTTGTTTTGGTATGTTTTCAGGCCGGATCCTCTCGGACTTGCCGTATTGCTCCCTGCTGCAAAAAGCTCCCTTTAGGGAGAGCCGGCAAAGCTATATAGCTTTGCCAGCGAGGGAAACATTACTTCCGGATGCGCTGCAGATGCTTCATGCCATCCTCGAAGCGCTCCAGAAATGCATCCACATCCTCCGGAGTATTGTCGGCACAGAAGGACACCCGGATGGCAGTGTCGATGGCAAGCGGATCACGCCCCATCGCCGCCAGCGTATGGCTGGGCTGGCCGCGGCCGCAGGCGCTGGCGGAGGAAACATAGATCTGCTTTTCTGCCAGAAATGCCAGCATGGTCTCGCTCTTGATGCAGTTCTCGCTGAAGTTCAGCACCTCGGGTACCGCATCCGCCGGGGAGTTGATGACCACCTCCGGAAAGACTGCCAGCCCATCTCGCAGGCGCTGGTTCAGCGCACGCATGGCCGTATCGCGGCTCTTCATGGTTTTAGCAAGGCGAGTGGCAGCAGCCGCAAGACCCACAGCATAGGGCAGATTTTCGGTACCGGGGCGCAATCCCCGTTCCTGCTCACCGCCAAGGTAAGGCGGCTGGAATGCCTGCACCAGACTGTCGCTGAGATACAGCGCACCAATGCCCTTGGGGGCGTGGATCTTATGTCCGCTGACCGCCAACGTATCGATATTAGTCAGCTTGATGGGGATACGCATCCAGGCCTGCACCGCATCCACATGGACGATGGTACGGCTGTTGCGGCGCTTGACCTCAGCAGCCAGCCGCTCCACATCGTTGCGGGTGCCGATCTCGTTATTGACCATCATGCAGGCGACCAGAATAGTGTTCTTGCCCACATGCTCCAGCATCGCATTGATGTTGAGTGTGCCATCCGCACAGGGCTTGACGACCGTGACGTCATACCCCATCTTCGCCAGCCGTTCCAGCGGTTTTTGCACACTGGGATGCTCAAAGCCAGACACCACGATGCCCTTGCCAAAGGTCCGGGTCTGCGCAGCACCCAACAGCGCCAGATTATTGCTCTCTGAACCACAGGATGTAAAATAAAGCTCCCGGGGCTTGCAGCCCAGCGTACGGGCCACCGCAGAACGGGCAGCATTGAGTGCTTCCTCACTGCGGGCGCCAGGTGTATACAGGCTGGAGGGATTGGCCCAGTGCTCCCGCATAGCCTTGTCGATAACATCCGCTACCTCCGGTGCGACCATCGTTGTTGCAGCGTTGTCCAAATAATGCAAATCGGGGTTTTGCAGCATAAAACTGATTCCTGCTTTCCATTGTCATAGTAAACCATAATAAGTATACCACATTCGCCCCTGCAACGCAAAATTTTTTCTATGTTTTTTGCTTGACAAACCCAAGACGGCTGTGCTATCTTAACAGCATAGAGGAACCGTGTTTTCTGCTGACGGAATCTTGTGGAGCACCACAGTGCAGGAGATACGGTGTTATTGATGCCGACCGTCTGGGCAGCCTTGCGCACTTGCTGCGCAGCGCTGCTCTTTTTTGTTATGGAGGGTGTTTCTATGAAAACGGATATCGAGATCGCTCAGGGAGCAAACATGAAGCCTATCACCGAGATCGCCGCTTCGCTCGGCCTTGCGGACGAAAGTGTGATCCCCTATGGCCGCTATAAGGCCAAGATCGACCACCGGCTCATCCACTCTGCCCAGAAGCAGGGCAAAATGATCCTGGTCACTGCCATCAGCCCCACCCCTGCAGGCGAAGGCAAGACCACCACCAGCGTCGGCCTGGCCGATGCCATGAATGCACTGGGCAAAAAGACCATGCTCTGCCTGCGTGAGCCCTCGCTGGGGCCTGTGTTCGGCGTCAAGGGCGGCGCTGCCGGCGGCGGCTATGCCCAGGTGGTGCCCATGGAGGATATCAACCTGCACTTTACGGGTGACCTGCACGCCATTGGCGCAGCCAACAATCTGCTGGCCGCCATGATCGACAACAGCATCCAGCAGGGCAACCCGCTGAACATCGATCCCCGCCGCATCACCTGGAAGCGCTGCATGGATATGAACGACCGTCAGCTCCGCTTTATCGTAGACGGTTTGGGCGGCAAGGTCAACGGCACCCCCCGCGAGGATGGTTTTGATATCACCGTTGCCAGCGAGGTCATGGCCATCTTCTGCCTGGCCACCAGCATTACCGACCTGAAGGAACGCCTGGGCCGGATCGTTTGTGCTTATACTTACGACGGCAAGCCGGTAACTGCCGGTGAGATCGGCGCAGCAGGCGCAATGACTGCCCTGCTGAAGGATGCTCTGGATCCCAACCTGGTCCAGACGCTGGAGAACAACCCCGCCATCATCCATGGCGGCCCCTTTGCCAACATCGCTCACGGCTGCAACAGTGTGCTTGCAACCAAACTCAGCCTGTCTCTGGCAGACTATGTTATCACCGAGGCCGGTTTTGGTGCTGATTTGGGCGCCGAAAAGTTCCTGGATATCAAGTGCCGCTATGCCGGCATCGCCCCCAGCGCCTGCGTGCTGGTGGCGACTGTGCGCGCCCTCAAGAGCCACGGCGGCGTTGCCAAGGCAGATCTGAATACTCCGAATCTGGAGGCTGTCAAGGCCGGTGCCGCCAACCTTGTACGCCACATCGAAAACATGAAGGACAGCTTTGGTCTGCCGGTAGTCGTTGCCATCAATGCCTTCCCCACCGATACCGCCGAGGAGCAGGCTTATGTGGAACAGGTATGTGCTGAGCAGGGCGTGCCCTGTGTTCTGAGCGAGGTATTCGCCAAGGGCGGCGAGGGCGGCAAGGCATTGGCCGAGAAGGTACTGGAGGTACTGGAAGACCGCCCCATCCAGTATACTTATCCTCTGGAAATGCCTCTGAAGGACAAGGTAAATGCCATTGCCAAAAAGATCTACCGTGCCGACGGCGTCAATTTCAGCGCTGCAGCCAGCAAAACCATTGCCGAGCTGGAGAGCATGGGGTACGGCAACCTGCCTGTCTGCATCGCCAAGACCCAGTACAGCTTCAGCGATAATGCAAAGCTTCTGGCTGCCCCCACCGGCTTTACGATGGAGGTGCGCGAGGTCCGCCTTGCGGCCGGTGCAGGCTTTGTAGTGGTCATCTGCGGCAGCATTATGACGATGCCCGGTCTGCCCAAAAAGCCTGCCGCAGTTAACATTGATGTGGATGCCGACGGCAAGATCACCGGACTGTTTTGATGCTCAGTTAAGAAACAGCAAAGATTATCAGCTTTTCTTGACACTTTGCGCTTTTCTCTGTTTTAATACATCTGATAAAAGGGAGTAAAGGGCAGCTGTTTTGGACCAAACCAGTTGCTGCATGACAGCGTCATCACGGCCAAAAGCCCGATGTCATGTGTTCGCTTGAGACCTTTGTCACAGATCCTTCTGTGGCAAAAGTCTCTTTTTTTGCCTCTCCCGCAATTGAAAGGAGTTTTGGATCGGTATGAATTTCACGCAAGCATTCGCCAGCCTTTTTTCCAACTTTGGAAATCTGACCTGGCAGATGGTAGTCATGTGGGGCATCGGCGCATTGCTGATCTACCTGGCCATCGCAAAAAAGATGGAGCCAAGCCTGCTTTTGCCCATGGGCTTCGGCGCCATTCTGGTCAACCTGCCTATGTCTGGTGCGATCACACAGGGCGACACCGTTGGCCCCATCTCAGCACTGTTTGATGCAGGTATGTCCAACGAGCTGTTCCCCCTGCTGCTGTTTATCGGCATTGGTGCCATGATCGATTTTGGTCCTCTGCTGGAAAAACCCTGGTTGATGCTGTTTGGCGCAGCAGCTCAGTTCGGCATCTTCTTTACTCTGTTCCTGGCCGGATTCTTTTTTGATCTTAAAGATGCAGCGTCCATTGCTGTGATCGGCGCAGCAGACGGTCCCACCGCCATCTTTGTTGCCAATACTCTCGGCTCTCAGTATCTGGGTGCGATCATGGTAGCCGCCTACAGCTACATGGCGCTGGTGCCCATCGTACAGCCTCCGGTCATCCGTCTGCTGACCACCCAAAAGGAGCGCCGCATCCGGATGGCTTATCAGAAGGGCAGCGTCAGCCAGCTGACCAAGATCCTGTTCCCCATTGTTGTCACTATCATTTCCGGCATGGTCGCCCCTGCCAGTGTAGCCCTGGTCGGCTTTTTGATGTTTGGCAATCTGCTGCGGGAGTGCGGTGTGCTAAACACCCTCAGCGAGACGGCACAGAACGTGCTGGCCAACCTGATCACCATCGTACTGGGCCTGACAGTGGCCGGCCAGATGACAGCGGATCAGTTTGTACGGCCGGACACCTTGCTCATCCTTGCCTTGGGTCTGTTCGCCTTTGTATTTGATACCGCCGGCGGCGTGCTGTTTGCAAAGCTGCTCAATCTGTTCCTGCCTGCAGACAAAAAGATCAATCCCATGATCGGTGCAGCGGGCATCTCCGCCTTCCCCATGAGCGGCCGTGTGGTCAACAAAATGGGTTTGGAGGAAGACAACCAGAATTTCCTGCTGATGTACTCCATCAGCGTCAACGTATCGGGTCAGATCGCATCGGTCATTGCAGGCGGCCTGATCCTCACCTTGATGGGCGCATAAAAGGAGGCTTTTCCATGTTCAATCTTTCTTCCTGGGCAAATACTCTCCCCATCATGCTGATCGGCATGGTAGGCGTGATCCTGGTCATTGGCATCATCGTGCTTGCCGTTACGGCATTGAACCATTTATTCAGCCGCTGATAAAACGTCAAAAGGGCGTACTGCAAATGCAGTACGCCCTTTTCTTTTGGATGCTTTTTACTTCAGCACAGTTCCTGCCTGGAAGGCATTGCCGACCTTTTCACCCAACGCATAGTATGCATAGTTCATCCCATCAAAGGTAATGGGATGCAGCTTTTCAGGGTCGATCTTTCCATCGGTCAGGACGCTCTCCTCTGCACAGACGTTCACGATCCTGCCCACCATGCGGCAGCTTTCTGCATCATAGCTGACAAATTCGCACTCCACCGCCATCGGCAGCTCTGTGATCAGGGGTGCATCCACAAAATCACTCTTTACGGTATGGAATCCCGCCTTTTCCAGCTTGTCCGGCACCTTGTTGCCGGACACAATGCCCACATAGTCGCAGGCCACCATCGTCTCTACCGTTGCCATGCTGACAGTGAACGCCTTACGCTCCAGAATATTCTTTACCGTCTTATGGTCTGCACTCAGACAGATTGAGATCTCGTTTTCTTCGCTCAGGCCGCCCCAGGCTGCATTCATTGCATCCGGGGTTCCATCCTTGTCATACGAGCCAATGATGAACACCGGCTGGGGATACAAAATCGGCTTTGCACCAAAATTCTTTCGCATTGTTTTTTCCTCCGTTTACCAGTTCTTTTTTTCTTTTGCACTATCATGCTGATGCTTGCGTTCCTCTACCATTTTTGCAAACCATTCCACCATGGCCGGGTCCTGATGAGAGAAGAATGCGCTCTGTGCTGTATCCAGCGCTGCAATTTCCTGCATATCTTCTGCTGAAAGTGCAAAATCAAATACGTTCAGATTTTCCTGCATACGCTCGATGTGCGTGGATTTGGGGATCGCCACCACACCACGCTGCAAATGCCAGCGCAGCATGACCTGCGCTGCGGTCTTGCCGTACTTTGCACCAATGTTATTCAGAACAGGGTTTGCAAACAAGCCTCCACGGCCCTCGCCAAAAGGTGCCCATGCCTCGATTTGCACCCCATACTTTTCCATCCATTTCTTTGCTTCGATCTGCTGATCCAGCGGATGGACTTCTACCTGGTTGACCATGGGACGGATATGCGCAAAGGAACACAGGTCCACCAGACGGTCCGGATAAAAATTGGACACTCCGATGGCACGGATCTTGCCCACTTCATACAGTTCTTCCAGTGCACGCCATGCACCATAATAATCGGCAAACGGCTGATGCAGCAGACAAAGATCCAGATATTCGACCCGCAGCTTTCGCATAGACTCCAGCACAGAGGCCTTTGTTTGCTCGTAACCATAGTGCTCCACCCAGACCTTGGTCGTCAAAAAGATGTCCTTACGGTCCACACCGGACTTTTCAAGGGCGAGCCCCACCTGTTCCTCATTGAAGTAGCTCTGTGCAGTGTCGATGGAACGATAGCCCACCTGCAGTGCATCCAGTACACAGCGCTCACACTCCTGCTGCGTGACCTGATAGACACCATACCCCAGCTGCGGCATTCTGACGCCATTGGATAATGTTCTATATTCCATTTTGATTTCCTCCCATCTCTACGGCTTGCTTGACGAAGCCCTTTGCTCCGTGCTATGATATGATTATACCACCCGGTAGCAGCTACCGGTCAAGACCTTTCAGGAGGGAAATATGCTATACTCTATGAAGGACGCCTGCCAAAAAACCGGCATGCGCTATGAAAATCTCAAGTTTTACTGCAACGAGGGCCTGGTGCCTAATGTTAAGCGGGACAGCCATAATTACCGTGTATTCAGCGAGCAGGACATCCAGTGGATCCAGGGTCTGAACTGCCTGAAAAGCTGTGGCATGGGCATCGCAGACATGAAAGAATACACCGCCTTGTGTTTGCAGGGAGAAGCTTCTATCCCCCAGCGCAAGCAGATCCTTGAAAGCAAGCGGGAACAACTGATGCAAACCATTGCAGAGCTGGAAAATGCCATTGCATACATCGACAAAAAACAGCAGTTTTATGACGATGTTCTATCCGGTAAAATTTCTTATTACAGCAATCTTCTGCCGCAGAAAACGTAACAGAAACCTCCCGCATCGCGAGCAAAAGCTTTTCCTTATAAAAAAGCTCTCCCGAAGGAGAGCTGAATGGCCTGCAAAACAGCTGGCCAGGCGGGTCATTCTGCTGCAGTGTGGCTGCAGAGGTATTCCACCCATGCAGTGTAACCCGACGGCTTGAAATGATAACCGTCCGGCTGTGCATATTCTTCAAGAAGATCACCGTTTTCGTCTGCCAGCGCTTCCCACAGGTTGAGGAAATGGCAGCCTTTTTCCAGTGCAATGGCTGCAAGTTCATTATTGATGGCACAGATCCGGTCCCGGTTCAGCCCCTCGTGGTTCTTTGTCTGGCACACTTCCGGCCGCACCGGCGTAATGGACTGTACATAGATCCTTGTTCCCGGCAGAGCCTGTGCGATCATATCCAGCATCAGCCTGTAATAGGTCAAAAAGCTGGTATAATCTGTATCCCGGCCAAGCACATTGGTCCCAAGCAAAACATACACAGCTTTTGGTTTTTGGGCAGTCAGTGCCTCCAGCGGCACTTCTGAGCTTCCATCCGCCCGCTTGCAGGTAGCGCCGTTTACAACGCTGTTGGGGCCAATGCCTTTATATGCACAGTACATCGCCTCCGGCAGACCGGCCTCGTACAGTTCCAACCCCTGCGTCAGGCTATCCCCCACAAAGCTGACCTGCTCAAACCAGCTCTGCTCCACCGGATCATTTTCCGGCAGGGCAGCCAGCCGAAAATCCATTGCAGTCTGCGTACTGTCCGCAAGGGTCTGCACTGTGATCTTTTGGGAAACAGGGTACTCCAATGTATTCCAAACCGCATCGCCGCCGACTGCCTGCAAAATGGTATCCTTTTGGATACCAGGTTCCGGCGTCTCCTGATGGAGGGTCTTCCATAGCATGGTCACCGCTGCGATCAGCAGCAACAGCAGAAGCAATGCTGCTGCGATAAGCCGCCTGCGCCAACGTCTGTGCAGAACTCTGCGCCGATATTCCTGATAATCCGCCATGATCTTCCCCTCGCTTTCAGCAAAAGCTTGTATTTATAGTATAGCACAACTCTTTTCCACGGCAAGCCCCCGTTCGGACACTTTTTGACTGAACCTGCCGTTTGTGTGTGAAATCCGTTTCAGAACCAGTTCAAACGCTTGCATCCCATACCACGGATATGCTATACTAAAGTGAATCAAAATGTTAGGGAGGCTTTACGATGGCTTTTACACCAAAATTGACTTATAAAGGCAAGCCCCTCGTCCGCAAGGACAACGAGCTGTATTACGGCTGCATGACGGATCCTTATGTGCTGTATCTCCAGATCATGACCACCACCCAGGTGGGCAATGAGACAGTTGCAGACAAGGTCCACCTGATGCTGCTGTCCACGGATACGACCAAGGCTCCGCAGGATCGGATCGCTCGTCAGACTACAAAGCACGGCCTGTACAATGCCCTGGACATCGGCAGCATCTGGCTGCAAAAGGCAAACGCCGCACAGTAAGCTAAAACAAAAAATGACATCTGTGGTTTCCACAGATGTCATTTTTTTGCTTTTATCAGTCTTCGGTCACTTCAAAGTCCAGCTGTTTGCCGCAGCCAGGGCACTTGGGTGCGCCCTCCAGCAGTTCTTCTTCGTCAAAGACAGCGGATGCGCCGCAGTCCGGACAGGTAACTTCGTACTGCACGGTACCGTCATCCAGCTCCTCATCCTCGCCATCCAGAGCAACCTCAAAGGTCGCATGGCAGGCAGCACAGGTCGCTTCGCCAGCATCCAGATCATCCTCGCTGACATAGACGGTCTCGCCACAGCCAGGGCACTCTACCTCGTAAAACGGCTCGCTGGCGATATCATCGTCATCTTCATCGTCCTCGTCGGTATCGTCCTCGTCGTCGGACTCATCTTCGTCCTCGTCATCATCTTCATACAGATCCGCTTCCAGATCTTCCAGCTCCTCGCTGATGTCGTTGATCTGGTCGTATGCACGGGTCAGATCCTCGTCAATGCCCCAAACTGCATCAGCCATCTCACTGAGCAGCTCACTCATTGCCTTAATGATCTTGCCTTCCTTGGTGGTCTCGTCCACGCCGAGCCCCTCGATCAAGCCCTTGAGATAAGCAGCCTTTTCCTTGAGTTCCATGTGAAAGCCCTCCTTGATGATAAATCGGAATTGTAAAAAACCGGGCAAACGGTTGCCCGCTGCCCGGTTGATTCGATCCTTTTAGATCAGACGCGCTCCATATACTCGCCGGTGCGGGTATCGATGCGGATGTGGTCGCCCTCGTTGATGAACAGGGGGACGCGGATCTCAGCACCGGTCTCGACAGTAGCGGGCTTCAGGGTGTTGGTAGCGGTGTTGCCACGAACGCCCGGCTCGGTCTGGGTAACTTCCAGCTCGATGAAGTTGGGGATCTCGACGCTGAAGACCTTGCCCTTGTAGCTCAGCAGCTTGCACTGCTCGTTCTCTTTGCAGAACTTGAAGTTTGCGGGCACATCAGAGACGTTGACCGGGATATCATCGTAGGTCTCGTTGTCCATGAAGTGGTACAGATCGCCGTCCTCATAGCTATAGGTAACATCCTTGCGCTCGATGAAAGCCTGGGGGAACTTAGCGGTGGGGTTGTAGCTGGTCTCAACCACAGAACCGGTGATCACGTTCTTGGTCTTGGTACGAACAAAGGCAGCGCCCTTACCGGGCTTAACGTGCTGGAACTCAACGACCTGGAGAACCTGGCCGTCCTGCTCAAAGGTCACGCCATTGCGAAACTCGCCTGCAGAAATCATAGGAATTCCTCCATCAAATTAAATCTCAAATGCTTAACGCATATCTTCATTTATTTTACCCAATCCTGTGCCATTTGGCAAGGGGTTTGGACAAAAAATACGGTAAAAACACAAAAAAGTTAGAAAGTGCACATTTTCTGTGCCGCACGATACATCTGCTGCATCGTTACAGCGTCTTCCGCCTGCGTACCGGAACTTTCACAGATGATCACAGGTTCAAGAGCACGTTCTGCAAACAGCTCCATCAGCGGCTGCGGCTCCGGGCCGTATTGAGTCTCAGCAAAGGTCCAATGACGCTTTTCTCCGCCTTTGGAATATTCAATGCGGGAAAAATGGACATGAAAACGTTTTGCACGCTCATCTCCAAGACATTCTTCCATCCGGTCCAGGATCGCTGCATAATCCGCCTTGGACTGGATCCCGCCCAGTGTCCGGGCGTTCAGGTGTCCAAAGTCGATGCAGGGCGTAATACGCCTGTCCACTGCACACAGGGCCATCACTTCTTCCAGGGTACCCAACTGTCCCACCTTTCCCATCGTCTCCGGGCAAAGGGTCATATCGCTAAAGCCGGCCTCGTCCAGTGCCCGCACCGCACGCTGCATGGTATCCAGCGCCTTTTCCAGCGCCGCTTCACGGCTTTGTTTGCCGCAGCTGCCAGAGTGGAAAATAATGCGTCTTCCGCCAAGCGCCTTGCACACTGCTGCGCTTTGCAGCAGATAATCAATACTGTTGAGGCGCTTGTCCTCTTCCAGACTGGACATACTGATATAGTAAGGCGCATGGACGCTGAACAGGATATCCTTAGGGGCCGCAAGCTGCGCCATCTTCTGCGCTTTATCCAATCCCAGCCGGACACCCCGTCCGCACTGGTATTCAAAGGCAGAAAGCCCCATTCCTGCCGTATACTCCGGCACATCCAGGCTGGATTTGTAGCCCTGTTCCGCAAAGCTATCGCTGGTGCCTGCCGTGCCAAACCGGATCTTCCACTCGCTCACAGCAGTTTGCCTCCCTTATCGTAGTATTCCTGCCAATGGCGTTTTTCCCATTTACGCTTAAGGATGACCTGTGCGCCCAGATCCGGCCCACGAGGCACCACCATCAGGCCCGGGATACCGTACAGAGCAGCTGCCATCCGGTCGGCATAAAGCTGATCGCCTACCATTGCCATCTGACTGCGCTCGACACCAAGACGGCGTTTTGCGATCATCAAACCCAGCGGCAGCGGTTTTGCCGAACGGCTGACCCATTCCAGGCCCAGCTTTTCCGCAAAAGGGCGCACCCGCTTGGCAGAACCATTGGATATAATGGTCAGTTTGATGCCCGCTGCGCGCATCTCATCCAGCCACTGCGCTACCTCGTCCGGCAGCTCCTGACTGCGGTCAGCTGTGAGGGTATTATCCACATCCAGTGCCAGTGCCTTGATCCCCTTTTGGGCCAAAAACTCCGGGGTGATATGGGTCACATCCTTGAATACATATTCCGGGGTGATGAGCATGATGCACTCTCCTTTGTTCTGCTGCACACCGGTACAGTCAACAGCAAAATACTTCTGCAAATGAAAATAGAGGAGCCTGAAACAGGCTCCTCTACATCGGCGTTAGCAACGCTTGAAATCAAAAGCAACGTGCGATACCAAGTTTTAATTACTTAAACTTGCGCTTGCGGGCTGCTTCGGACTTCTTCTTGCGCTTAACAGACGGCTTCTCGTAAGCCTCGCGCTTACGAACCTCTGCGAGCACACCGCTGCGGGCAGTGCTGCGCTTGAAGCGACGCAGTGCGCTCTCCAGCGACTCGCCCTCTTTAACACGAATTTCCGACATCTTATTCCCTCCCTTGGACCGTGAGGTCAGGAATTTCGTTGTTACATGGTAACTAACAGTAGACAGTATAGCGCATTTTCTCCGGTTCGTCAACCTTTTTTTAAAAGTTTTTTGCGTAAAACTTTTAAAAAATCTGATGGTTCCGCCTTCAAAATCCATGCAGCTTTTTCTGCCTGCTGCAACGAGCTTATTTTCAGCCCTTAACAGCCAGATTGACCAGGCGGCCCTTGACGTAGATCTCCTTGACCAGCTGCTTACCGGCAATTGCCTCTGCCACAGCCGGGTCAGCCTTTGCTGTTGCAATGGCATCTGCAGCCTCAATATCGGCTGCGACCTTCAGGCGGGCCTTGACCTTGCCGTTGACCTGAACGGCGATCTCGACGGTCGCCTCCACGCACTTAGCCTCCTCGTACTGGGGCCAGGGGTAGTAGGCCAGCTGCTCGTCGTGACTGTGGCCCAGCTTCTCCCACAGCTCCTCGGTCATATGGGGAGCGAACGGGTTGACCAGCTGCACTACCGTCTCCAGCTCAGCCTTGGTTGCGCCGCCGTTGTCGTACAGTGCATTGACCAGGGTCATCAGCTGTGCGATGGCGGTGTTCATCTTCAGGCCTTCGATATCAGCACCCACCTTCTTGATGGTCTGGTGCATCAGAGTCTCGACCTGGGGACGATAGCCCTCGCCCTCGATCAGCTTGTCAGACAGGCCCCAAACACGATCCAGGAAACGGTTACAGCCTGCAATGGCAGAAGTCTGCCAGGGAGCTGCCTGCTCAAAGTCGCCCATGAACATCTCATACAGACGCATGGTGTCGGCACCGTAGGTGTCGATGACCTCGTCCGGGTTGATGACATTGCCCAGAGACTTGGACATCTTGACGATGGGGTGACGGCTCATCTCGCCGTACTTCTCCTCCAGAGCCTTCTCCGCTGCCTTCTGGCTGCCATGCTCCTTCAGCAGCTTCTCCTGCTCCTCAGCGGGCAGGTTGACGAAGCTGTGGGGGTTCAGACCCAGGATCATACCGTGAGCAGTACGCTTCTGGTACGGCTCAGCAGTGGGGACCACACCGATATCATACAGGAACTTGTGCCAGAAACGGCTGTACAGCAGGTGCAGGGTGGTATGCTCCATACCGCCGTTATACCAGTCCACCGGAGACCAGTATTCCAGTGCTTCCTTGGAGGCCAGAGCATCCTTGCAGTGGGGATCCATATAGCGCAGGAAGTACCAGGAAGAACCAGCCCACTGAGGCATAGTGTCGGTCTCACGCATTGCAGGACCGCCGCAGCACGGGCAGGTGGTGTTGACCCAGTCGGTGT
>CAYXQN010000011.1:0-29430 GCA_964466825.1 uncultured Faecalibacterium sp.
GCCACTTTGCACGATCGGCTTTTGGCGGCGAATCGCTGCCCCGGTAACGGTGGGCGTCCGTCAAGACCTACTATTGTTTCAATCTTGCCGCTCAGGGGCCAGTAACCGCAACCTTTTGCACTGCCTTGCACCAAACGACAGCTCTCTGTGGCAAAAGAGAAACGTTTTATCCCCATCAACGCATTTGTGCTTGTTCAAAGTGGGTTCATTTTAGCATGATTTCCGAGGTGAGTCAAGAAGTTTCGCTCACAAGCAAGATGAAACAAATTCATGAAGTTTGAGCCAGAAGTGCGTAAAAATCAAAATTATCCAAGTTTTTATTTGAAGCAGCTCTAAAAGCAGTACACACGGTCTGGTCTGGAAAAATTTTTCTGACAGTGCAATCTTCTGCTATGTACAAACGTATTCAGGACAGAACGGGCGGCAGACGATCGATGCTGACCCGTGAGAAAAAGCTGTGTGACGGCTTATGATTTTGGAGGATAACTCTTATGATGATGAATAAAAAGAACGTACGCACATTGACTGCTGGCCTGTTTGTAGTCAGTGCAGCAGCAATGCTTTCGATGGGCGCATTTGCCGCCGAGGCAGATATCAGTGACCCTACCATTGCAGGCTATCTGCCTCCGCAGCAGGAGATGGTGCAGGGAGGGATCGCTCTGCACAGCTCCCAGGCCGAAGAACTGCCCTATGGCGGATATCTGGCACCTCCGGGTGAGCAGATCCAGGGGGACATTATGCTGATTGGGGTAGAAGATCTGACGGAGACAGCAAAGATGCCGGATGTGGAGATCAAGATGACAGGTCTGTTCGGTAAGTCCATCCTGTACACCGCAAGCCAGAAGGATCGTGTGCTGACCGTTGCGGCTCCGGAGAAGTATACTGTGCTGCGGTTTACTGTAGGCCAGGCACAGGAACTGATGGACCAGGGCGTGAGCACGGTGGTGCTGATCACCGAGGGCAAGTCCACGACTCTGAACCTGACCCTGATGTGCAGCGGCTATGCTGAAAATGACAAGGTGGTGCTGCGTCATTATGGCAGCCGTGCGGTACTGACCGTGGACGGCCGTTGCCGTACGGATCTGCTCATTGGCCGATAATCTATAGCATAAAAAATCGACAGGCCTCTGTGCTCTGAGGTCTGTCGATTTTTTTATGCTTTTCAGGCGCCGTAGCGCAGGAGAACCGAACGCACCGTAAAAAGGAGGATCTTCCAATCCGTCCAAAAGCTTCGCTCCTGAATATAACGCAGGTCCAGCGCCATCCATTCATCAAAGCTGAGTTGGTTGCGGTGTGGAGCGATCTGCCAATAGCAGCTCAGGCCGGGTGTCACATACAGCCGCTGCCATTCATAAGCAGTATACTGGGCGACTTCCCATGGCAGTGCAGGGCGTGGCCCGACAAAACTCATGTCGCCTCGCAGGATGTTGATCAGCTGCGGCAGCTCATCCAGACTGGTTCTGCGCAAAAAGCGACCGATCCGTGTGATGCGTGGGTCGTTTTTGATTTTGAATACCGGGCCGTCCATCTCGTTATAAGGAAGCAACTTCTGCAGCTGTTCTTCTGCATGAGGGCACATGGAACGGAACTTATACATGGTAAAGAGTTTTCCGTTTTTGCCTACACGTTGCTGTGCAAAGATCGGACTTGCACCGGGGCTGTCCAGCCAGATAGCAAGGCAGAGCAATACTCCAAAAGGAGCTGTAAAAACTAGTCCGATCAGGGAAAACAGGATATCCTGTACTCGTCGCAGGATCCAGTATCCAAAATGGTCCCGCAGGTCTTTTTGGGAATCCAGAATGATCGGCATACGGGTACAGCTGGGTGAGGGCTTTGGGATAAATCCTGTTTTCTTCCAGAAATCTGCAGTGTGTCCGGCTGTTGATCCCAAGGCGTTCCATCCGTTCTGCCGGAAATCCGGCACATCTGTGAATGTTTTAGGGCGATGTGACCCTAGTCTAGCACTCGGGTAGATGGAAAGCAAACGAATTTGAAAAAACTGTCATGTTCACGGAAAACGTGAACTGAATTTGTCTTTGTTGACAAAAAATGTGCCGGACAAAAGCCCGGCACGAAAAGTTTGGAATCGCTCAGCCAAAGAGCTGCTTTTTGTTGTGGCTGTAGACCGAAAGCACAAGACCGACGCAAATATATAGCATCAGCACCGAGCTTCCGCCTGCGGAGTAAAAGGGAAGTGTGACACCAATGACCGGCAGCAACCGCAGATTCATGCCCACGTTGACCGTGATCTGTGCCAGCAAAGCACCGCCGATGCCGGCGCAGATATAGCAGCCCAACAGATCTTCGCTGCGCGCACCGATGGCAAAGGTTTTGATGACCAGGATAAACAGGATGCCTAAAACGATACAGCAGCCCATAAAACCGGCAGCATTTCCGATCCAGCTCAGGATAAAATCGTTATGAGCATTTGGTACGCTATAATAAGTCCCATCGAATAATCCGTTGCCAAAGATCTGTCCGGAACCCAGTGCGATCTCTCCACGCTGTTGTTGGTAGATGATATCTTTCCATACAGTTTCACTGGGGGCCCAGCCGGTGGTATTTTCGGGGTCGATCACCGCAAGGATACGGTACCACTGGTACCCTTTGCCGATTTTGTCACTGAAAAAAACAAAGATCACACCCAATGCGGCGGCCAGTGCACCAACAGCAGAAAAGATATATTTCCAGCTGAGTCCGGCAGAAAACATCATGCAGCAGGCGATGATACCGTAGATGATGGCAGTGCCATCATCGCCCTGAACATGGATGATTGCCATGGGGACCAACATATGCAGCAGCAGTTTTGCCAGTTCCTTGGGCTCGTTGAGCCGGCTGCGGACGTTGTTCAGATGCATGGCAAAGGTTAGAATAAAGCTGATTTTTGCCAGTTCGGTCGGCTGAAAGGTAAAACCAGCCAGCCGGTACCAGGAGTAGTTGTCTGTATCGCCTGCATTGTAGCCAATGGTCAGCGGACCCACTGTTACATTGCGGATGAACAGGGTGGGCAAGACCAAACCCCAGGTCACAGCAACATGGAGCGGCCAGATCTTGACCAGACTCCGGTAGTCGATGCAGGAGAGCATCAGTGCGATCACAATGCCGATGAGGGCTGCACCGGCCTGCACCACCGCTTTGCGATAGTCACCCAGGCCAGTGATCTGACCGGTCATCTCATTGGTGGCAAAGCCGCTGCCCTGTTTGGCTGCCCAGGAGGCAAGAGCCAAAACGGCAAGAATACTGCTGAATACACACAGCAGCAGATAGACCTTGTCGGTCCGTTTCCAATATTGTTGAATCGTTTTCAATAGAGCACCTCGTCTCAGTTTGCTCACGGTAGCTGCAGCACGGAACGTGCGCAGACCGATCATCCTTATTATACCGATATCGGCTCAGCAATGCAATTGTCAGGATGTGACAGCTTTGCAAAATAACGTGTTTACGCTTGACAAAGCGCAAAGGAGATTCTACAATGGGTCTGGGCAAGCTGCCGGTACATTTTTAAGTGCCGCAGAGCCCTGGAGGGAAAAGAAAGATATGAAGAAGAATGATCTCCGCCGTGCACTATGTGCGATGTGTGCGTTGGTGCTGTTGTTTTCCAGTGTTTTTCCGGCAACGGCTTCTGCGGCCCAGCCGGAACAGGAGCAGAGCCTTTCAGCTGCCGACGTACAGCAGATGCAGCAGGCAGATGCGGCTGTGACAGCTCTGACCGAAAGCAGCGACTATATTGCGATGACCAATGCGCAGCGTCAGGCGGCAGCAGTGGAACAGCTGGAACAGCTGGCGCAGCAAGGCCTGGTAAAGCGGGATTCGATTTATGTGGATGAGACCGGCAGTATGGTGAGCTTTGCATATACCTGCGGTGCTTTGGGCGGTATCCTGTTGGAAGATCCTGAGGAAGTGAGTTTTGGCGCGCAGGCACTGCAGACTGAAATGGCCGAAGCTCTTGCACAGGCACAAACGGAAGAAGAAAACCGCAAAAGCGGAAAAACGGCAGCTATTTACTATGCATTTGACGATACCGTTGATAGTACGCGTTATCCCCACTACGTCTATATGCAGGCTTATTGGACTGCCAAAGGTCTGGACACAAACCTGATCACAGATGTAACGGTGTCCAGTCTGCGGAAAATGGGAAACTATGACCTGTGTGTGTTGAGTGCGCACGGTGCATATTATACCTATCAGTATGGCTGGCTGTTCAAGCGTACTACAACTGCACCGGTGATCTTGCTGACTGAGAAATCGGATTTCTGGACGGATCTGCGCTATGGTCTGGACCTGCTGGCACACCGTATTATTAAAGTTAATGGAATGTATGCGGTCACGGCAGATTTCTTCCGTGCGGCGTATCGGTTTGGCCAGCTGGACGGTACGATCGTGATTTCAGAGACCTGCGAGTTTTTTGGAAAGAAAAAACACCAGGATCTTTCTTTTGCACAGGCGCTTCTGGATGGCGGCGCAAGCACGGTGGTAGGCTATATCAACAATGTGTATGCTATGTATTCCCGCAATGTGCTGTGGGCGATGACGAACCTGATGATCAATGGCTGCACCGTGCAGGAGGCAATGGATACAGCACTGGAGCTGTATGGTACAGACGATTTGATCTGGTATCATGCGCAGGGCGGCAAACGCCCTCATGCCCTGGCTTCCTATCCGATCCTCTGCGGTCAGCCGGATGCAACACTGATGGAGGCTGTAAGTGCGGCTGAATTTGCAGCTTTGGAACAGGCAGCATAAATCCGCTGCAAAAAGTTGCACTTTTGCTTGAATTATACTATACTAAGGGATGGCAGAGCGCTCGAAAGCTCTGGCATCCCTTTTTTGAAACAGGATGAGGTGAGCTTTATGTCAGAGTTTATTACACATACCCGCGAGGAGACGGTAGCGCTGGGCATCCGGCTGGCAGCAGTTCTGACGCCGGGTTCCATTGTGGCATTCACAGGAGGATTGGGCGCAGGAAAGACCGCTTTTTGCGAAGGCATTGCAGCGGGACTTGGCTGTACTGATCCGGTCAGCAGCCCTACCTTCGCTATCGTCAACTATTACCGCGGGCCAAGACCTCTGGCTCATTTTGATCTGTACCGAATCTCGACAGAGAACGATCTGTGCTCGGCGGGCTTTTACGATTATTTGGATCAGGGGGCTGTTGTGGCAACCGAGTGGAGCGAGAATTTTGCGGACCTGTTGGAATTGGAGAGCCCGATCCATGTGGACATCCAGCGGCTGGACGATACCACCCGCCGCATTACCATTGAGGGGGTAGAACTGTGAATATTTTGGCAGTAGATACAGCCGGCAAAACAGCTGGTGTAGCATTAATGCAGGACGACCGTCTGCTGTACGAGTGCTATCTGGATGCCGGTATGACCCATAGCGAAACGATCATGCCGCTGATCGATACCTGTCTGAAGATGTGCGGCCTGACCTGCGCTCAGATCGATCTGTTTGGTGTCAATGCAGGGCCCGGCAGTTTTACCGGACTGCGCATTGGTCTGGCAGCGGTCAAGGGACTGGCATTCCCCCGGGAAACGCTGTGTGCGCCGGTGTCCACACTGGAGGCACTTGCGGCGGCGCATACGGGTGAAGGTACCGTGTTGTGTGCACTGGATGCTCGTCGTGCACAGGTGTACAGTGCAGCGTTTGACCTGGCTACCCATAGCCGTTTGCTGGAGGATGATGCCCGTGCGGTGACGGAACTTGCACAATTTGTAGAAAATTGCAAAAAGCCTCTGTTTTTTGTTGGTGACGGTGCGGCTCTGTGCTATAATAAGTACGGTGAGGTGCCGGGTGTGCTGCAAACGCCGCCTGCGCTGCGCAATGGCAGAGCGGCTGCGATCGCTCTGGTGGCAAAGCGGATGGCGCAGGAGGGGAAAGCGGTCCTGCCGGAAGCCCTGCTGCCGGATTATCATCGGCTGAGCCAGGCAGAACGGGAGCGGGCAGAACGCCTTGCTGCCGAGGCTGCGGCAAATAAATCTCAGGAGCTGTAATGCACAGGGAAAGGAATCGACCTATGGCAAAACCGATCGCACTTGCCGCTGATCACGGCGGCTTTGAACTGAAAGAAGCTGTTAAGGCTCATCTGGATGAACTTGGAGTAGAATACATTGACTTTGGCACGAACAGTGCCGACAGTGTGGACTACCCGGATATGGCACTGCCTGCCTGCGATGCAGTGGTCAACGGCCAGTGCAGCAAAGCACTGCTGTTCTGTGGCACTGGTGTGGGCATTAGCATGGCTGCCAATAAGGTCAAGGGCATCCGTGCCTGCTGCTGCTCGGACAGCTTCAGCTGTGAATATACCCGCCGTCACAACGATGCCAATGCTCTTTGCATGGGCGGCCGTGTGGTCGGTGCGGGCCTTGCCTGCCAGCTGGTGGATCTGTTCCTCAATACTGAATTTGAGGGCGGCCGCCATGAAAAGCGTATCGAAAAGCTGATGGCAATCGAGAACCGGTGAGCTCCTGGTGGAGCTTCCGGTAAAAAATTTTGCCCTTTTGCGGGCAAGATCAAAAAAGTTCCCGTTATTTTATGATATAGAAGGAGTGTGTTTTTATGACCCCTATGATCGTTGAGCATCCCCTGATCCAGCACAAAATCAGCCTGCTGCGTAATAAGCAGACCGGTACCAAGGAGTTCCGTGACCTCGTCAGCGAGATCGCTACCCTGCTGTGCTACGAGGCTACCCGTGACCTGCCCACCGAGGAAGTCGAGATCGAGACTCCTATCACTGTGGCAAAGACCAAGGTCCTGGCTGGCCGTAAGCTGGCTCTGGTTCCCATCCTGCGTGCAGGTATGGGTATGCTGGACGGTATGCTGACTCTGCTGCCGGCAGCAAAGGTCGGCTTTATTGGCCTGTACCGCGATGAGGAGACTCTGCAGCCGGTGGAGTATTTCTGCAAGCTGCCCACCGACATTGCTGAGCGTGACGTTCTGGTTCTGGATCCTATGCTGGCAACTGGCGGCAGTGCTACCGATGCGATCACTCAGATCAAAAAGCACGGCGCAAAGCGCATCAAGTTCATTGGTCTGCTGGCTGCTCCGGAAGGTGTCAATGCTCTGCATGAGGCACACCCCGATGTGGATATCTACCTGGGTGCGCTGGATGAGAGACTGAACGAGAATGGCTACATTGTTCCCGGTCTGGGCGATGCAGGCGACCGTATTTACGGCACCAAGTAAGAATATTTCTGATTACAAAAGGGACAGGCTCGATAGAGCTTGTCCCTTTTGCTTTTGCGTTTTTTGGTCATACTCGGTCTTTTTAAGAGATAAATTGGTCTATATGAGGTCAAAGCGTACAATTTTGCATCAAATATCTCATTTTGTTTACAAACAGTTTCTTGACAGCGAATTGTCCATTTTGTAATATAAAAAGGAACTTTATTTTATGACTGTGGGAAAGGAGTACAGGACAAATGGACTATTTGCAGAATGTGATGGGGTATTTTGACCAGCAACGTCCGCTGTGTGAAGAGCATGACAGGATCCCCAAAAATCTGTATCAGGAATATGGTGTCAAAGCTGGCTTGCGCGACGAGACTGGCAAAGGTGTTCTGGCGGGGTTGACCAATATTTCAGATATCCGTGCATGGACCTATATTGACGGCGTAAAGCAGCCCTGCGATGGTCAGCTGTTGTATCGTGGATACGATGTCAAGGATCTGATCGGCGGAAGCAGCGGCAGGCGTTTTGCTTTTGAAGAGGCAGGTTATCTGCTGCTGTTTGGAGAGCTGCCCACAGAGGAAAAACTGAAAGAGTTTTGTGGTGTGCTGGGTGGCTGCCGCACAATGCCTACTAATTTTACAAGAGATGTCATTATGAAGGCGCCCAGCCAGGATATCATGAACTCTATGGCCCGCAGTGTGCTGACCCTTGGCTCTTATGATTTAAAGGCGGCAGATATTTCGGTGCCCAATGTGCTGCGCCAGAGCATCCAGCTGGCAAGTATCTTCCCCATGTTGGCGGTGTATGGCTATCATGCCTATTATCACTACGAAAAAGATGGCAGTATGTATATCCATCGTCCGGATCCGGAGCTTTCTACGGCTGAGAACTTTTTGCGGATGCTGCGCCCGGATATGCAGTATACAGAGCTGGAGGCTCGTGTGCTGGATGTTGCGCTGTTACTGCATGCAGAACATGGCGGCGGTAACAACTCTACCTTTACTACCCGTGTGGTAACATCTTCTGGTACGGATACCTACTCTGCAATGGCGGCGGCATTGTGTTCCCTCAAGGGACCTCGGCATGGCGGTGCAAATCTGATGGTCATGCAGATGATGCAGGACATCCGGGAGCATCTCCATGACCAGGAGGATGATGAGGAGCTGGAGGCGTACCTCAAAAAGCTGCTGCATGGTGAGGCATTTGACCGCAAGGGTCTGATCTATGGCATGGGTCATGCGGTGTATTCCCTCAGTGACCCTCGAGAGGTAGTATTCAAGAGCTATGTGGAGCAGTTGGCACACGCAAAAGGCCGTGATAAAGACCTGGCTCTGTACAGTAAGATCGAGCGTATGGCACCCCAGCTGATTGCCTCGGAACGCAAGATCTTCAAAGGTGTCAGCCCAAACGTGGACTTCTACAGTGGCTTTGTGTACGAAATGCTGGGTATTCCCATGGAGTTGTACACTCCGCTGTTTGCAGTGGCACGCATTATGGGCTGGAGTGCCCACCGTATTGAGGAGCTGCTCAGTGCTAACAAGATCATTCGTCCGGCTTATAAGAGTCTGGGCGGAACCCATGAGTATATTGCCCGTGAGCAGCGGAGCGAAGGAGGTGTCTGAGTATGAAGGAGTTGCATCATCATCCGGAGGAATGGTTTTTTCTGCGCAACTTTGATGTAGACCGGGCGTTCCATAACATCCGTCGTACGGATTATCAGGTGCTGTACTATATCAAGACCCTGCAGGAAGAAGCTCTGGCCGAAAAAGTTTATCTGTCCGATCTTGCACAGGCCATGGAGGTCCGTATGCCGGAGCTTTCTAAGCGAATGGAAGCACTGCAGGATAATGGCTATGTCATTTGGAAGACGGATCGCCAGGCTGGGAGCAGTTATGTGGAACTGTCTGGCAAAGCGATGAGCCAGATGGCTGAAGAACGTGCATTTCTCAAACGCTGTTACGATCGCCTGCGCGCGGAGCTCGGTGATGAAGAGCTGCGCCGTACTGCTGAGGCTATGCAGCGTGTGACCGGTATCTTAAAGCAGGAACGGGACAAGAACCCGTGATATAAAGCAACACCCCATTTGCGGGCGGTAGAGTGTACCGTTCCACAAATGGGGTGTTTTACGTTTTAGTCCTTCTTAGCGATCATTTCGGTGTAGGCAAGCACCAACGGGCCAACGCCTTTTGCGTCGTTGCAGACGATCGGCTCGCTGAAGTAGTAGGCCAGAGAACCATCACGGTGATCTTTGCCGCCCAGACCTGCTACAAGGCAGATGCCGTCCAGCTGCAGGCTGCCGTCCGGGTTCTTGGACAGGTATTTGTCGCAAGTGCCGTAGAAGGCCTTCTCTGCCCATGCAGCCATGCGCTGGGGCAGGTAACCCAGACGAACGCCCTTGAGAACTGCGTAAGCAAACAGGGCGGTACCGCTGGTCTCCAGATAGTTGCCCTCAATACCGGGGTGATCCATCACCTGCCAGAACATACCGGTCTCTTCGTCCTGGAACTTGTGCACGTCCTCAATGGTCTGCTTGAGCATGGCCTGAATACCGCGGTACTCATTGTAGAGCTGCTCATCCATTCGCTCCAGCACATCCACCATTGCTACCATGAACCAGCCCATGGCACGCAGCCAGAAGTTGGGGCTGCAGCCGGTCACGGGGTCTGCCCAGTATATCTGACGGCTCTCGTCGTAGCCGTGGTAGTACAGGCCGGTCTTTTCGTCCCGCATGTATTTTTTAACATTCATAAACTGCTTATAGCTGTCAATGCAGCCGTGCATTTTATTAAAACGGGTCTCATATTCCATGTAGAAGGGCTGTGCCATATAGGTGCCGTCCAACCAGACCTGCCAGGGATAGATGTCCTTATGCCAGAAGTTGCCCTCCTTGGTGCGGGGCTGGGTGAGCAGCTGGGTATTGATGGTGTCGATGGCCTTGCGGTACTTTTCTTCGCCGAAGATGTCGTAGAGGATAAACAGGTTCTTGCCCTGATTCACGTTATCCAGATTGTACTCCTTAGGGTCGAAGGTCTTGATGGAGCCATCCTCCTGCACAAAATAGTCAATAAACTCCTTGGAAAAGTCCAGATACTTTTTGTCGCCGGTAGTCTTGTACAGGCTCAGGCAGGCAGTGATCATGCAGCCGTCGATATAGTTCCACTTGTTGGGCTGACCGCTGCGAACTTTTTCAATGTTCCACATGGGAGCCTCAGCGCTGGAATTGGCGATGAGGTAGTCCACATATTCGCCCAGCATAGTCAAAATCTCAGTGTGTGTCATAACGGTTCAGTCCTCCTCAAAATGTCCCACGTTTGCAAAGTGCAGCCGCTCGCCTTCGTAGCCCTCGATCTTCACATTGTGCAGTGCAATGCTCTGAACGTTTTCGGCATACAGGGCCAGCTTTTTTACCAGCGGGCGGTTGTCGGCCATGGCAGCCTGACCTTCTTCGGCATCCGGAGCAAAGGAAATGGAAACGTCCTTCATTACGACCTGTTCAATAGGCATTTCCGGAAGACCGTCAAAATAGCATCCGGCATACTCTGCATCTGTGGCAGTAATGTTTTCCATGGTCAGGCTTCCCAGTTTGGGAGTATATTCGTCCACTGGCAGAGCATCCCGGCACTGAACATAGTTGCTGTGGCCGTCAGGATCGCAGAAATAGAACATATTGATGACAAAGGGTGCTTTTACGCCCCGCATTTCAACGTTACGGAACACCAGTCCGTCGATGATAGCAGTGTTGCCGCGCCCGCGCCGGGTCTTGACCCGCAGACCGCGGTCGGTGTGGTCCATCAGACACTGGCTTACCACCATGTCTTTTACACCGCCGCTCATCTCGCTGCCAATCACGATACCGCCGTGCCCCTTGTCCAGCAGGCAGTTGCGGATGATGGTGTGCTCACAGCTCTTTTTCAGCCGCATACCAAGAAATACCTTGCTGGCCTTCATGGCGATGCAGTCGTCACCAACATGGATGTTGGCGCCAATGATACGGGTGTACTCACAGCTTTCCGGGTCGATGCCGTCCGTATTGGGAGCGTTATAGGGGTTGTTGATGGAAAAGTGCAAAAGATCCAGGTGCTTCGTGAACATGGGATGGATGGTCCACGAGTAGCTGTTTTGCACGGTAATGCCGTGCAGGCAGATGTTTTCGCTGTCGGTGATGGAGATCGCACGGGGGCGCCATGCAATGCGCTTGGTCTTGGGGTCATCCCACCAATCGCCGTTCTGGGCATCACAGTCCACAACACCTTCGCCGGTCACGGCGACATTCTGAACCTGAGTGATGTTCAGGAGGCTGGCAAAACTGTCCAGCGGGTTTCCCTCCCAGCCGGTCAGATAATATTCATCCACTTCATTTTCACAGGGCAGAACACCAGGCAGGATGGGATAGTGGGTGCGGTCGTTATCGCCCAGGAGCACAGCACCCTTTTCCAGATAGAAGGTAGTGTTGCTCTTGAGGAACAGACTTGCGGTGCGGTAACAGCCGGCGGGGAGATAGACGGTACCGCCAGCTGGGCAGGTGGACAACGCAGCCTGCAGTTTGGCGGTATTATCGGTCTTGCCATCAGCTGTCAGACCATAGCGGCCCGCATCCACAAAAAAGCTTTCAGCTTGGGTGGAAAAGTCCAGTGTAAGGGTTTCACCTTCAGCACAGACACAGACGGTATAGGTTGTATCGGGAAGCAGGGAAAACAGTGAGAATACATTGGTATTGCAAGCTTCGTAGACGACCGTGCCGTTCAGACTGACCGTAAATGGATGTGCAGGCCGGAAGCACAGGCCGTTTTCCAGCTCAAACACAGCACTGCGTGTCATGGAGCGGATCAGAGTTAACTTCATGAGGGGACCTCCTGAAAAATTGATATTGGCTGCATCTTGCCCGCAGCCGGGGAGCATGTTATGATAGAAGAGACCTGATATAAGGATTTTTGAGGATAGGCAGGGAAATATCCATGAAAGTCGAACATGAAAAGAGCGATGTCCGGATCACTGCAGACCGCCTGCGCTTGACGCAGGGAGAATATCAGCTGCCGCAAACAGAAGATGAAATCGGTTATCTTGTGCTGATCAGTGAAGGCAGCTGCACACTGGAGTGCGAGGAGCAGCAGATACTGGTCAACCCGGGCAATACGCTGCTTTTGAGCAAGAGTGTTTGTTTGAAGCAAACGGGACATACGGTGCCGGAGCTGTTGGTGTGCAGTTTTCCCATAAGCATTTTACGGGAACAGCGCACGGGAGACTATGCAAGGCTGTTTGAATCGGAAGAAGTTACCGTGCTGTTTGGCTCCGTACAATGGACGAGCCGTATGCGGACTTTGATGGATATGATGTGCAGCGCAGTCCAGGAACCGGACTGTCCGGGTGCACTTTATCTGTTTTTGATCCTGCACTACATTGAGCAGGAATGCATTGCGGAAAGCAGCGAGGTCGTGCGCCAGCACAACGAAACGGTTGAAAAGATCTGTGCATATCTTGCGGCAAACTACCGGCAGAAGTTCTCTCTTACAGAAGTTGCGGCAAGGTTTTATTTGTCACCGTACTATCTGAGTCGCTTATTCCGCCGCGTGACCGGTCAGTCTATCGTGGACTATATGAACAACCGCCGCATCGAAGCTTCGCAGAAACTGCTGGAGACTACGGATCTGAGCATTACCGGGGTGGCTGAGCAGACAGGTTTTGCATCGGCGGCACATTTCCGGCGGGTTTTCCGCGAGACGATGGGGATCAGTCCGCTGCAGTACCGCAAGGAGCATAAGCACTAAAAAATCAAACACCCCCTGTGCACGGTAGGAACGGCACAGGGGGTGTTGTTTGTGTCAGAGATCTTTTGCGCAGGAGCGCTGGGGCTTAGCCCTTGACGGCACCGGCAGAGATACCTTCAACGAACTGATCCTGTGCACAGAAGAAGACGATGAGCTGAGGCAGGATGGAGATCAGGGACAGAGCAAGGATCTTGTTCCAGGCAAAGCCGGTATCACCGTCCATGGACAGCTTGACAAACAGGGACATGGGGTACTTGCTGGGGGTGCTGACGTAAAGCAGCGGGCCCATAAAGTCGTTGCAGCTCCACATGAACTGGAACAGTGCGCAGGACACCAGAGCGGGCATCAGCATCGGCACGATGACCTTGTACAGGGTCTGGAAGGAGGAGCAGCCGTCAATAGCAGCAGCCTCGTCCAGATCGCGGGGGACGTTGCGCATGAACTGCACCAGCTGGTAGACGAAGTAAGTCTCGGTTGCAAATGCAGTCTGGACCCAGATGGCCAGGTAGAAGGGGCTGTCGATCCAGCCGAACTTGTTGTACAGCAGGTACTGAGGAACGTTCAGGACGACCTGCGGCAGGAACAGAGTTGCCAGCATGATGTTGAACAGCAGCTTGCGGCCGGGGAAGTCGAAACGACCAAAACCGTATGCAGCAATGCAGGAGGAGACGACTGTGCAGATTACCTTAGGAATAACGTAGGAGTAGGTGTTCAGCATAGCCTGCAGGATGTTGATAGAACCGCCAAAGTTGTTCAGCGCATTTTTATAGCCTTCCAGCGTAGGCTTGTTGATCCACAGGCTGATGCCTGCAAAGATCTCGCTGTTTTCCTTAAAGGTGGCACTGACCATCCACAGCAGGGGATAGATCATGATGACACCGACCAGGATCAGCACAAAGTACTTAAAGAAGGTCGCAATTGCGTTAGATGCTTTCATTCCCATACTGTTCACCTTACCTTTCGTCAGAGTAGTAGACCCACTTCTTCTGGCTGGTGAACGCAATGATCGTCAGGATGCAGACAACGATGAACATGATCCATGCCAGAGCAGAAGCCATACCCATGTCGTAAGACTTAAATGCGTTGTTGTAGACCAGAATGGAGATCAGGGTCGTGGAACCACGGGGGCCGCCGTTGGTGATGATGTACGGGCCATTGAACTCCTGGAAAGCCTGGCAGATCTGAGTGACCAGGTTGTAGAAGATGATGGGAGTGATCATCGGAACGGTGATGGAGAAGAACTGACGCCACTTGCCAGCACCATCGATGGTGGCAGCCTCGTACAGATCAGCGGGAACGCCCTTCAGTGCAGCAAGGAACAGCACCATGGCAGAACCAAACTGCCAAATACGCAGGAAACAAATGATCCACAGTGCGTAGTTGGGGTCAGACAGCCAGGAAGGACCGTTGAAGTGACCAAAGGTCACAAACTTGATCACGGTGTTCAGCAGACCGGTGTCGTTAAAGACAGCCTTCCACAGAACGGCAATGGCCACAGAACCGCCCAGGATGGACGGGATGTAGTATACCGTACGGAACAGGTTCACGCAGGCGATCTTGAAGTTCAGAATGTATGCGATGAACAGTGCGAAGACCAGCTTCAGGGGCACGGTGATAAAAGCATACTTGAAGGTGATCAGCAGTGCCTTGGTGATCTTGGTGGTGGTCAGAGCGGTGATATAGTTCTGCAGGCCAACAAAGTGGACTTCGTTGGAGAAGAAGTTCATGTCGGTCAAGCTGTAGTACAGCGACTGACCAAACGGGATTGCCTTAAAGACCAAGAAACCAATGATCCAGGGGATCAGGTAGAACAGGCCCTGGTACTTGTCCAGAGTTTTCTGGAACGGAGTACGCGCCGTAGAGGGCGCTTTGCTTTCTTTCATGCGGAGATCCTCCTTTTCAGGAAATTGAGAAGAAACAGCGGACACATCTTGGATACATGTTTGTCAAAGTTTTGTAACATGGATTTTACAATAAAAAGGGGCAACTGCCGTGTGGGCGGCAGCTGCCCCCAATGCGTTTAAGATGTGTATGACTCAGCGAGTGCTGTCGTCAAAATGCTTCTGATGTAAACTTAGACGGTGTAGCCAGCGCTCTCCATGCCGTCCAGCAGGATGTCAACGACTTCCTGGCCGGTCTTGCCATCGTAATCGATGGTGTCAAACACTTCCTGATAGGTGCCGGTGCCGGTAGCCTTCAGATCGTTGTGCTCGAACAGGGGATCCAGCTGGCAGGTGACGAAGTCCAGGACCTTGCCGTTTGCCTCAGCAACCTTTGCGTCGACAGCGCCGGCAGCCTGTGCAGCAGCCAGACCAGACTTGGAAGCGGGGATGCCGCACTGAGAACCCATGATGGCAGCGCCCTTCTCCTCGTTCAGCAGGAAGTTGATCAGGCTTGCAGCCTCGGGCTGGAACTTGCTGGTCTTGGTAACAGCCAGACCCATGGAAACCTTGGAGAAGCCGCCGTTCTGCTTGTCGCCGAACTTGATCTCCTCACCGACGGTGAAGCCGGCCTTGTTAGCGTCGTCCAGAGCGGACTCGTACTTGGAAGCGGAGGAATCCCACTCGAAGATGCCGGCGATCTTACCGGTGATCCACTCGTTGGACTGGTGAGCAGCGGTATCGCTGTTTGCGCCGTAGTAGGTCTTCAGGTTCATCATGACGTGGTTATCGACCAGGCTCTTGATGAACTCGAAGCCGTCCATGATCTCCTCAGCAGAGAAGTTCAGGGTGGAGGTAACGGGGTCTGCCCACTCCTTGCCGTACTTGGACTCGAGGTAGAACACCATCAGGATCATACGGTCGTATGCGCCCAGGTGCAGGGGATAGTAGTCATCGCCCAGCTTCTCCTTGAATGCCTTGCCAGCTGCCAGCAGGTCATCCATGGTCTTGGGAACTTCGGTGATGCCAGCCTTATTAAAGGTGGTCATGTTCCAGTAGAAGATACGGCCGGTCATGGAGACAGGCACGCACTGCTGGCTGTTTGCAACGTAGCAAGCTGCCAGAGGGCCGTCTGCCCACTGAGACAGATCGATGAAGTCGGTCATGGTGTTCAGGTCAACGAACTTGCTGCCGTCCTTGGAGTAGTTGTACAGCCAGTTCCAGTTGATCTGGCAGACATCCTGTGCGTTGCCAGCGATGAAGGAAGCAGCCATCTTCTCTTCCCAGCCAGACCATGCAGCAAAGGTGGTCTCAACGGTGATGTTGCTGTGGTCATCCATGAATGCCTTGACTGCATTCTGGTAAGCCTCGTGACGGGCGTCGCCACCCCACCAGCTGATGCTCATGGAGACGGGACCATCGGTCAGGGTCTGGGACTCAGCGGGAGCAGCAGTAGAGCCAGCGGTAGAGCTGGAAGCGGGAGTGTTGTTGGAAGAACCGCCACATGCGGCCAGCAGACCTGCAGCGCCGACAGCGCCGGTAGCCATCAGGAAGTTGCGACGAGAAATTGCCTTGCTCATTTTTGTTCTCCTCCTATAGAAAACTTCTTCGTAACGGACGGCTCTGCACTTGCCTCCGTTGTATACAATTATGATAACAAAAGAACAGAAAAAATGAAAGATGTAAATTGTAGATTGACGGGAATAAAACGAACAAATATTGCTCTTGTTTTTAGGAGGGAATTGACAGCGTTGCCGAAATGAATAAACTTCTGATGAAAAACTGTGCAACTTGTATACTTCAACGGATTGCACAGAAAAGTGGGGTGCAACCTAGGTAGAACGTCTAAATTTGCAATGATTTTGTAAACAATTGAGATTTTGCACCTAAGAATGTGCTTCTTGTGTGAGAAGCAGACAGGGCTTGAAAGCAGAAAATGAGAAAAAGAACTGATATATCAATATCGCAAAAAATGTTCGTCCTGGGAGTTAAGTGATATATCAATCGGTGCGGATTTTGCAGGAGATAAAAATACATGGATTGATATATCAATTGAGGGTGGTGTACAAGCTGGCTTCCGGAGTGTTTCTGGCAGAAAAAATCCCCTGCCAGGACAAGCCGCCGGCAGGGGATAAGATCGTTGAGTTTATTTTGCAGCGTAGAACGCCCGTTTTGCACGGAAGTAGCACTGAGGGCACATACTGACGTATTGTACATCGTTTTCCAGGTCGATAGCAACCTGTTCGCCTTCAAAAACAAATGTACCATTGACTTTGCGGCAGTTGCAGATCGCTTTGCGGCCGCAGGAGCAGATCGTTTTCATTTCCTCAATGGTATGAGCCAGTTCCAGCAGCCGGGTGGAGCCCGGAAAGCCCTTGAGCGAAAAGTCTGCACGCAGACCGTAGCAGATGACAGGGATGTTCAGGTCCACTGTGACCATAAAAAGCTGCTCAGCCTGTTCCGGAGTAAAGAACTGGCTTTCGTCGCAAAGAACACAGGCCAGCGGCTGGGCAGTGCTGTTTGCCTGCTTTACGGCTTCAAATACGTCCAGTTCTGCAGGCACGAGCAGATCTGCCTTGCGGCGGACACCCAAACGGCTGACAAGCTCACCGCCGCCTTTTGTATCGATCTGCGGTTTGAGGATCAGAACACGCATCCCTTGTTCTTCATAGTTATGAGCCACCTGCATCAATGCAGTGCTCTTGCCGCTGTTCATTGCGCCATAGCGGAAATACAATTTTGCCATCTAAGCTTGAAACTCCTTTATACAGGCGTTTGCCGCCCCGCAGCAAGGTTGCCAACAGGAGCGGCAAAGAGACCGTTTCGTTTTTGGCGCTCCCGCTGGGGAGAGCTGGCGCACTGCGCCGGAGCAGGGATCAGTCCTGATTGCGCAGACGGAAGCCCAGGCTCATCAGACTGTCGCCCAGGTGGACGTTTTCCACCACGACATTGGGGTAAGGAACAGACAGATCATAGTGAGAAAAGTTCCAGAAACCTTCAATGCCAAGATCGACCAGACGGCCGCTGACCTCCCGTGCGCCCTCGCGGGGGACACACAGAACAGCGACTTTGGGCTGGTGCTCTGCACAGAACTGCTCCAGTTCGCTGATATGACGGATGGGAATGCCGCTGATGTCGTGGCCAAGCTCCTGCTCCGAAACATCAAAGGCGGCAATAAGCTTGTAACCGTTGGCATCGGTGGTGATAAAGCGGCTGACCGCCTTGCCCAGACGGCCGCAGCCGATCAGGATAGTGGGCAGCCGGTCACCGTTGCCAAACAGCAGGCTCTCCAGGATAGAGAGCAGGTTCTCGACCGAGTAGCCAATGCCCTGGCGGCCGTTCACATCGCCGATGCAGTTAAAATCCTGCCGGACCTGAGAAGCGGTGGTGCCCATCTGAGCAGCAAGCTCGCGGGAAGAAATGCTGGTGACGCCTTCTGCCTGCAGAGAGCGCAGATAGCGATAATACTTTGGAAGACGCTTGATAACAGGAAGCGATGCCTTAGAGGGGGTATTCATGGAAAAAACTCCTTTCCTTAAAAAGGCGCAGCAGACTCTGCCTTCTTTCAGAGTCACGCCTGCGAAAACTCCATTCTAAAATGATATTAAAGATACAAAGCCAATTACATAAAGTATACCGCTCTAAAATAGAATGTCAAATCATTATCATAAAAAATCTGGAAAAATTATAAAAAATTAAGCAGTTCTTTGGTACGGCTGCCGGGTGTATAGGGACAGAACAGCCTGGGTAAGCTGTCATTGGACGGATGGACCGTCCGGAAAGGATGGAATGTTATGCCGGAGAACAGCAGGGAACAGAGCGATCAGAAGCGGCTGGAAAAAGAACAGATCGAAGATATGGGAACGGTCTACCGTACAAAAGGGGGGCATGCCATCCACTGTCTGACGGTGGTGGGGCAGATCGAGGGCCACATGGAAGCTCCGCAGGGGCAAAAGACTACAAAGTATGAGCATGTGATCCCGCAGTTGGTCGCAGTTCAGGAGGACCCGCAGATCGAGGGACTTCTGGTGATGCTGAATACCGTGGGTGGAGATGTAGAGGCAGGGCTGGCACTGGCGGAGCTGATCGCCAGCGTATCCAAGCCCAGCGCCACCCTTGTGCTGGGTGGGGGCCACTCCATTGGGATCCCGCTGGCGGTCAGTGCACAGCGCAGCTTTATCGTGCCTACTGCAACCATGACGGTCCATCCTGTAAGGCATTCCGGGGTGATCCTGGGCGTTCCGCAGACCATGCACTGGTTCGACCAGATGCAGCAGCGCATTACAGGTTTTGTGGCAGCCCATAGCGGAATGACCGAAAAACGCTACACCGAGCTGATGATGCACACCGGTGAACTGGTAATGGATATGGGGACTGTGCTGGATGGGCGGCGAGCGGTAAAAGAAAAACTGATCGATGAGCTGGGAGGGCTATCAGATGCACTGAGCTGGCTGTACAGTGAGATCGAGGGAAGATAAGCCATCTTGGTGTTTGAAAGGTTTGCCATTTGACGTATCCCGTGGTACAATAATATAATCAGAAATTGTGTCCATCAAAAAAATGGAGAAGCGATAGAATGGCAAAAGCAAAACGAAAAACAGCGGCGGGGCGTTCAGCTGCTCGCCGGAAAAAAGCGGAGCAGAGGCTCCCTGCAGGGCTTGGCACCTTGTTTGTGGGGCTGTTGCTGGTAGTGCTGGCATTTGTAGAAGGCGAATCGGCCTGGAAGGTGCTGCACGATGTATTGTTTGGTCTGTTGGGCTGCGGCAGCTTTGTGCTGGGCGCAGCTGTATGCTGCCTGGCAGTACAGTACACCCGGGGCGAAGATCTGCTGGAACGCATCTTCAAGCTACTGCTTGGGCTGATCTTTGCCAGCGGAACGGTCATTGTGTTTTCTGACATCCAGCCGCAGGGTCTGTCGGCATTTCAGATGGTGGCAGTCTGTTACCAGAACGGTGTGGAGGCCTGGCTGGGCGGAGGCGCAATGGGTGCGGTTTTGGGCGGCACCCTTTTGCTGCTGTGCGGGAGACCTGCGGCAAATCTGATCATGATCGTGCTGGCGCTGTGCGTCAGCCTGTACATTTTTGACCGCACCCCTGCCGAAGTATGGCAGTGGCTGTGCGCAGTGTTCAGTGGTATCCATGCCCGCGGCGTTGCAGTCTATGAAGAAAATGCGGAGCGCAGAGCAGAGCGTGCGGCGGCCCGTGAGGCACAGCTGGAACAGGAAGAGACGCAGCAAGAGGAGCCGGCGGAACCGCTGGAAGCAGAGGAAGAAACTGAAGGTTTCCGTCTGGGCCTGCCGGACTGGATGTGCGGGATCTTCCGCTGGGGCCATGAGGTGACCAGAGAGTTGGAAAGCGAACTGCCCGGCGAAAAAACAGCGCAGGAAGAACCGGTCAGTCATCCGGCAGCGGCACCGTCTGCAGGAGCCGTTCAAAGCAGTGCAGCCCGGCCCAGAGCACCCTTTGATGTGGACCTTGGGCCGGACCATACGGCTGTCACCGAGGGAGGAAGTGAGCCGATCGAACCCTTTATCCCCGGTCCGGGCGGGACCTTTGGCTTGAATCCTTTGCGGAGTCAGACCGCTGCAGCGCAGCCAGTCGTGGCAGATGCCGTGCCGACTGCGGCGGCAGAGTTCTTTGCCGAAACGCCTGCAGCTTTGCAGGAGGAAACAGAAGAAAGCTTTGAGGTGCCGCTGGTGGCGCCGGAAGTACCTGCAGCTCCGGCAGCACCCGCAGCGCCAGCCCGGGTCAGCGCAGAAAATGCTGTGGCGATGCGCTCTGCCCCGGATGAAGATGGCTGGATCAGCATTTCGGCCGAGCCGGTCAACGAGCAGGACATCAGCACGCTGGTAGCAGCGGCAATGGAGAAGCCTGCTGTCTCGGAGCAGGAGGCAGCGGCTGCCCCGCAGGAAGAGCCGGAACCGGTGGATACATATCAATATCAGTATCCGCCCATCGAGTTGTTTGAGAAATCGCCGGACGATGCCGACCCCAATGTGCAGGACGAGCTGAAGGCGAACGCCCAGAAGCTGGTGGATACGCTGGAAAGCTTCGGTGTGCGCACCCGTGTGCTGGATATCTCCCGCGGGCCGTCGGTCACCCGGTACGAGGTGCAGCCGATGGCAGGTGTCAAGATCAGCCGCATCACCTCGCTGGCGGACGATATCGCCCTGAACCTTGCGGTGGCGGATGTGCGTATGGAAGCACCCATCCCCGGCAAGCCCGCCGTGGGCATCGAAGTGCCCAACCACAAAAAGACCACGGTGTACATCCGCAGCATCTTCGAGAGCCAGAGCTTTCTGCGCATGACCTCGCCCATGGGCATTGCACTGGGCAAGGACATTGCGGGCGTGGCGCAGGTGGCAGACCTGTGTAAGATGCCCCACCTGCTTATTGCGGGCAGCACCGGCAGCGGTAAGTCGGTCTGTGTCAACAGCATCATCATGAGTCTGGTGTTCCGCTCCAGTCCGGAGGATGTCAAGCTGATGCTCATCGACCCCAAGGTGGTCGAGCTGGCCGAGTACAACGGGATTCCGCATCTGCTGATGCCGGTGATCACAGAGCCCCGCAAGGCGGCAGGCGCACTGGGCAGTGCCGTACAGGAGATGGAACGACGGTATCACCTGTTTGCAGAGAACAATGTACGCGATATCAAGGCCTTCAACAAACTTGCTGCGGAAGACCCTGCGCTGGAAAAGATGCCTTATATCGCGATCGTCATCGATGAGCTGGCAGACCTGATGATGGTGGTGGGCAAGGATGTGGAAGACTCCATCTGCCGCATTGCACAGAAAGCCCGTGCGGCCGGTATGCACCTGATCGTTGCGACCCAGCGCCCCAGTGTGGACGTTATCACAGGCCTGATCAAGGCAAACATCCCCAGCCGCATTGCGTTTGCAGTGTCCAGCCAGGTGGACAGCCGTACTATTCTGGATGGTGCCGGTGCAGAAAAGCTCCTGGGTCAGGGTGATATGCTCTTTATGCCGGTGGGTGCGCCAAAGCCGACCCGTATCCAGGGTACCTTTGTGCGGGATGAGGAGATCAGCCGTGTGCTGGACTTCATCAAGCAGAGCGCTACCGTTCAGTATGATGAAGCCATGATCGCTGCAATGGAAAAACACACGATCCAGGATGGCAAAAAAGGCGGTGGAAGTGCCGACGGCGACGAGGATCCCGGCTCTGACCCGATGCTCAAGCAGGCGGTGGAAGTGGTCATCGACGCTGGGCAGGCTTCCACCAGTCTGCTGCAGCGGCGCTGTAAACTTGGCTATGCCCGCGCTGCCCGTATCATGGACGAGATGGAGCAGAAGGGCATCATTGGACCCTACGAAGGCGCAAAGCCGCGCGCTGTGCTGGTCAGCCGACAGCAATGGCTGGAAATGAATTTGAATAAACCGGACGATCAATGAGGAAAATTATGGAACAGAACAATAATCCCCAAATCTATACTGAATTTCTCCCCATCAGCCGGGAGGACATGGAAGCCCGCGGCTGGGACCAGCTGGACTTTGTAGTGGTAGGCGGCGACGCTTATGTAGACCACCCCAGCTTTGGCACCGCTATTATCAGCCGTCTGCTGGAAGCTGAGGGATATAAGGTGGGTGTGCTGGCCCAGCCCCGCTATACCGACTGCGAGGACTTCAAGCGGTTCGGCAAGCCGAAGTACGGCTTTATGATCGGCGGCGGCAACGTGGACAGCATGGTGAGCCACTACTCGGTGGCAAAGATCCCCCGTGCCGAGGACGAGTATTCCCCCGGCGGCAAGGCGGGTGCCCGCCCGGATCGCAGCGCCACGGTCTATTCTAAACTGGCAAAGGAAGCTTACCCGGATCTGCCGGTCGTTCTGGGCGGTCTGGAAGCGTCCCTGCGCCGCTTTGCGCACTATGACTACTGGATGGATACAGTTCTGCCCAGTATTGCAGAGGACTCCGGCGCAGATCTTATCATCTTTGGTATGGGCGAGCACCAGACGGCAGAGATCGCCCGCCGCCTTGCTGCAGGCGAACCGGTGGAGTCCATCACGGATGTGGATGGAACCTGCTACCTGACTGATTTTGAACACCTGCCCGATCGGTATGTGGAATGTGCTGGTTTCAAAAAGGTGGCTGCGGACAAGACTGCCTACGCCAAGGCGTGCCGTATCCAGATGGACAATCAGGATGTGGTCAGCGGCCAGATCATTGTACAGAAACAGAGCGAGAAGTATCTGGTGCAGAATCTGCCTGCAAAGCCGCTGGTGCGCTGGGAGCTGGACAAGGTCTATGCCCTGCCCTTTACCCGTCGCTACCACCCTGTTTACGAGAGCATGGGCGGTGTGCCTGCCATCCGGGAGGTGCAGTTCTCCATCATCCAGAACCGTGGCTGCTTTGGCGGCTGCAACTTCTGTGCCATCCAGCTCCATCAGGGGCGGCGTGTCACCAGCCGCAGTGCGGACAGCATCGTGGCCGAGGCTGAGCGCATGACCCACGAGCCGGACTTTAAGGGCTACATCCACGATGTGGGCGGCCCCACCGCAAACTTCCGTTTTCCGTCCTGCCGGGAACAGATGACCCGAGGGATGTGCAACGGCGGCAAGCACTGCCTTGCGCCCTCTACCTGCTCTCACATGATCGTGGATCACAGCGATTACCTTAAGATCCTGCGCCGCATCCGGGAGCTGCCCGGGGTCAAAAAAGTATTTATCCGCAGCGGCATCCGGTTCGACTATCTGATGAGCGACCCGGACGATACCTTCTTCAAGGAGCTGGTGGAGCATCATGTTTCGGGTCAGCTCAAGGTCGCACCGGAGCACTGTGCCCCCAACACCCTTGCTTACATGGGCAAGCCCCCGATCGCCACCTTTAATAAGTTCAAGGATAAGTTCTACGAGCTGAGCAAAAAGGCGGGCAAAAAGCAGTACCTGGTACCTTATTTGATGTCCAGTCACCCGGGCAGTACCCTGGAAGATGCGGTCTATCTGGCAGAGTACCTCTATAAGAACCATATGCGCCCGGAGCAGGTGCAGGACTTTTATCCTACGCCCGGTACGGTGAGCACCTGTATGTTCTACACCGGGCTGGATCCCTACACCCTCAAGCCGGTCTTTGTGGAAAAGACTTCCGAGGGCAAGGCACTGCAGCGTGCGCTGCTGCAATATTATGAGCCGCGCAATGCCGAAAAGGTCATCAAAGCGCTCCGGATGACCCACCGGGAAGATCTGATCCCGCTGCTGGTGCCTGCAGAAGGACGCCGTGCCGTACAGCGCTCGGTCCGCAAGGCCCAGACGACTGCAGCGGTGACGATCCACGAGGATGGTACTTATACCGTCCGCCCGAACGGAAAGGGCAAGGGCAGCAGGGCGGCTGCTCCGGCGGGCCGTCAGCCCAGTCCGGGGGCACGTTTTGCACCCCACAGTGCCCCTGGCCGCAAGCCTAAAACAAATCAACAGAAAGAGAACGCAACGTGGAAAACTTCAAAAAAGAAAAAATGACCTTCTGGCGCAGGTCCTTGCATCGGCTGCTCTCGCTGGTATTGGCGGCTGCGGTGGTGCTGGCTGCAGCAGGCTGCAGTGAAGCAGGTGCAGCGCAGCCTTCGGCTCCGACGGTCCCGGACCCGGCAGTCGGTACAGAGCAGACGAGCACTGCGGTACCCTTCCGGATGCATTTTATCGATGTGGGGCAGGCGCTGAGCGTACTGGTGGAGTGTGACGGAAAGTTTATGCTCTACGATGGCGGAAATGTGGACGACGGCAGCCTGCTGGTCTCATATCTGCAGGCCAAAGGTGTGGAGCAGCTGGAATACCTGTTCTGCTCCCACGCTCACGAGGATCATGTGGGCGGTCTGTCGGCGGTATTGGCCTACTTTCCGGTCTACCATGTGTACAGCCCGGTGACCGAGGCCACCACCGCCTGCTTCAAAAACTTTGTCAAGTACACACAGCAGCAGAACCTGCAGGTGGAGATCCCGCAGGTAGGAGATGTCTGGCAGCTGGGCGGCGCCCGTGTGGAGCTGCTTGGCCCGGTGGCGCAGTATGAGGATACCAACGACACCTCCCTGGTGCTGCGCATCGACTATGGTTCTACCAGCTATCTGCTTACCGGCGATATGGAAAAAACAGCCGAGAGCGCTCTTGTTGCCAGCGGCGCAAACCTGAAGGCAGATGTATTGCAGGTGGGGCACCATGGTTCCAGTACCTCCACCGGTTATGCCTTTTTGAACGACGTTCTGCCGGAGATGGGCATTATCTCCTGCGGTGCAGACAACAAGTATGGCCACCCGCATGAGGAAACTCTGAGTATCCTGCGGGATGCTGGAATAGACCTGTACCGTACGGACCTGATGGGGACGATCACCATCTCCAGCGATGGTCAGAATTATACGGTGGGCTACGAACACTTTGCGGAGGATGCGCAGGTCAACCCGACCCTCCCGGCATCTTCGCAGGGGCGGCAGACGTATATCGGGAACAAGAACAGCAAAAAGTTCCATCTGCCCAGCTGTGCAAACCTGCCGGCAGAGAAAAACCAGGTACTGTTTTCTGCTTATGATGAAGCAGTGGCAGAGGGCTACACCCCCTGCGGCAGCTGTATCAAGTGAGAATGAAAGAGCTGGCTCCTTCGGGGGTCGGCTTTTTTGTTTGCAGAAAGCAGGATTGATAAAATCCTATCGCTGTAGTATACTGAAGTATAAACGCTGATCGCAGGAGGTGGAGCGGATGCTGTTGGGGCAAAGCATGGTCTTGCCGCTGGAAAAGCCGGAAAGTATAGACCTTGCACAGGCGGCAAGGTACTTTGGCGCACAGGGAAAAGCCGATGAACTTACGCAGGCGCTGTTGGAAAAATGCGCTGCGCCGCTTCTGGCAGCGGCAGCGCCCCGGGCAGTCTGTCTGGCAGCAGATGTTGACGCATTGAGAGAGGCAGGGATCCTGCAGGGAGAGGACGTTCAGGCACATCTTGCCGGATGTCCGCAGGCGATCCTGCTGGCGGTAACGCTGGGAGCCGGGGTGGATGCGCAGATCCGCCGTGCAGGGATCGGGGACATTGCTGCAGGGGTGGCCAGCGATGCACTGGGCAGTGCCCTGGCAGAACAGGCGGCAGATGCTGCCGAAGCGCAGCTGCGCAGTCAGCTGGCGCAGGAGGGAAGGTATCTGACCGGACGCTTTTCACCGGGATATGGCGATTGGGAGATCAGTGTGCAGTCAAAACTGGCGGCAGCACTGGATACAGCCCGGCGCGCAGGGCTGTATGTGACGGATGCGAACCTGATGACGCCGCGCAAAAGCGTGACCGCTGTGCTGGGGATCAGCAGCCATCCGGTAAAAGGAAAACTGGCCGGGTGCGGCCACTGCGTACTGCGCCAGCGGTGCGAATATCGAAAGAGGGGAAAGAGCTGTGCAAGTGAATGAACTTTTTAAGCAGAGCAATACCATCCTGCTGGACGGCGGCATGGGCACCATGCTGCAGGCAGCCGGGCTGAAGCTGGGCGCACGCCCGGAGGAACTGAACATCACGGACCCGGCGCTCATTGAGAGTATCCACGGTGCCTATGCTGCGGCAGGCAGCCGCATCGTCAACGCCAATACCTTTGGTGCTTCGGCGCATAAACTGGCGGACAGCGAGTATACTCTGGAGCAGATCATTGCAGCGGGCATCGGCTGCTGCAAGCGTGCCTGCGCACCTTATGGTGCCTTGACGGCGCTGGACGTTGGCCCGCTGGGCGAGCTGCTGGAGCCGAACGGTACCCTTGCATTTGAGGATGCGGTGGCAGAGTATGGACGCATCGTCCGTGCAGGCGTGGCCGCAGGAGCCGATCTGATCTTTTTTGAGACCTTTACCGACCTGTATGAGCTGAAAGCAGCTCTGCTGGCGGCAAAGGAGAACAGTACGCTGCCCATTTTGGCCAGTATGAGCTTTGAGGCAAGCGGGCGCACCTTTACCGGCTGTACGGTGGAGAGCTTTGCCGTTACCGCCCGGGGTCTGGGAGCGGATGCCGTGGGCATCAACTGCTCGCTTGGCCCCAAGGAGATCTTCCCCATGGCGCAGCGGCTGACCGCCGCAGTGCCGGGCAATTATCCGGTCTTCGTCAAGCCCAATGCAGGGCTGCCCCGGGCAGACGGAAGCGGTTATGATATCACCCCGCAGCTGTATGCCATGCAGATGAAGCCCTATCGGGAGCTGCATCTGTTTGCTGCAGGCGGCTGCTGCGGCACCACCCCGGAGTTTATCCAGCTGCTGAACGGTGTGTTCAAAGGCTGTGTGCCGGGCCGGCCGGCGCACGCCATGCCCTCGGTACTGTGTACGCCGATGGACTATGTGGTGGTGGACGGCATCACAGTGGTAGGCGAGCGCATCAATCCTACCGGCAAAAAGCGTTTCCAGCAGGCACTGCGGGAGGGCGATATGAACTACGTCCTGGAGCAGGCGGTCAGTCAGGCCGAAGCCGGGGCGAAGATTCTGGATGTCAACGTGGGCGCACCCGGTGTGGATGAGCCGGCCCTGATGGAGCAGGTGGTCAAGGCGCTGCAAAGCGTGGTCAGCCTGCCCTTGCAGCTGGACTCCTCCCATGCAGATGCATTGGAGCGGGGTCTGCGGGTGTACAACGGCAAGCCCATCGTCAACTCGGTCAACGGCAAACCGGAGGTGCTGGAGCGCATCCTGCCTCTGTGCAAAAAATATGGTGCAGCGGTCGTGGGGCTTGCCATCGACGAGCGGGGCATCCTGTCTAAGGCAGAGGACCGTGTGGCGGTGGCCCGCCGCATTACCGAAGCAGCGCTGGCAGCAGGTATCCCCCGGGAGGATATCTACATCGACTGCCTCACCCTGACGGCCAGTGCCCAGCAGGAGGATGTGATGGCAACGGTGCAGGCGCTGGCACAGTGCAAGCAGGAGCTTGGAGTGCGTACTGTGCTGGGCGTGTCCAATATCAGCTTTGGTCTGCCCTGCCGTACCTATCTGAATACCACATTTTTGGCGATGGCCATGTATGCCGGGCTGGACCTTGCCATTATGAATCCTTCCAGCGAGGAGATGATGGCGGCGGTCTACGCTTATAATGTGCTGACCAACCGTGACCGGCAGAGCAGCGAGTATATCGCCCGCTATGCAAACCATGTGCCTGCTTCCACGGCACTGGCACAGGCAGCCAAGGCGGCTCCCGCTGCTGAGACGCAGGAGACAACGGCAGGAGGGGAGTATGCCGCCCTGATGAAGGCTGTGGAGCAAGGCCTGAAGGGAGAGGCTGCTGCCCGTACCCATGCGTTCCTGCAGGAAAAGGAACCGCTGGAGCTGGTGGATGCGGCGCTGATCCCGGCACTGGATGTCGTGGGTGCTAAATACGAAAAAGGTACCCTCTTTTTGCCGCAGCTGCTGCAGGCAGCCAGCGCCGCTCAGAGTGCGTTTGAGGAAATCAAGACGGCCATTGCGCAAAAAGGCGGTGCAGGCGCAAGCAAAGGGCGCATCGTCATTGCAACGGTCAAGGGAGATGTTCACGACATTGGCAAGAACATCGTCCGGGTCATTCTGGAAAACTACGGTTTTGAGGTCATCGACCTTGGCCGGGACGTTCCGGTGGAGACCGTGGTGGAGACCGTCCGGGAAAAAGAGGTGCATCTGGTGGGCCTGTCCGCTCTGATGACCACGACCCTCAAGAGTATGGAAGAAACCATCGATGCCCTGCACAAAGCCGGGCTGGACTGCAAGATCATGGTGGGCGGCGCCGTCCTCACCGAGGACTATGCAGCCAAGATCGGCGCAGACTACTACGCAAAGGACGCCAAGCGCAGTGCCGATATCGCCAAAGAATTCTTTGGTGTGCAGTAAGCCGAGAACAGCAGATAAAACAACAGCCCGTCCGGCGTGTATTCCGGGCGGGCTATTGTTTGTACAGCGGTTTTCTGATAGAATGAAAAAGAGGAGCCAGGGAAGATGAACAGAGCTGCGGAACAGAGAGGATAAAAGGATGAAAAACACAGCATTCAGCCTGATGACGGCACTGCTGGCCGTTATGAACGAGAGCGAGCCCAAAGAGCCTTATTATGTTCTGGCGCAGTATTTTTTGTATCACTTTGATCAGCTCCGCGACCTGAATATTTACGATGTGGCGGATGCCTGCTTTGTGTCCCGGTCCGGCATCCGGCGTTTTTGCCAGTCCATTGGTTTTGATAATTTTTCAGACCTGAAAGCAGAGGCCGACGAGTGGCAGCGGCAGTGCAACTATTTTATTGGCTACAGTGTGCGCCCGAACTACAAGGAATATCTTTCGCAGTCCATTGTGGAGATGATGCAGGAGATCAACAGCCACGCAACACCGGCGGTAATGGATAAACTGGCTGAGAGCATCCATGCCAGCCGCCATGTGGTGCTGTTCACATCGGATTTTTCCGGTATGGCGGCGCGCAGCTTCCAGCAGTCCCTTGTGGTCATGGGCAAGCTGGTGCAGATCGTATCGGATGCACACTATATGCTGGATTATCTGCAGGAGATGACCAAGGACGATCTGCTGATCACAGTGTCCGCAACGGGCAATTTTGCGACCCTTATGGAACCGGTGGTCCAAAAGGTCAAAGCGTACAAGGTGCTGATCACGGTCAACCGGGACAAACGCTTCTGGTCTGATTATGACCAGGTGATCTACCTGAGC
>CAYXQN010000012.1:0-28757 GCA_964466825.1 uncultured Faecalibacterium sp.
AAAGATCCCGCCCGGTCGTCTGCGGTCAATCAAACCTACCCTTACGGACAGGTGGGTGCCCTGTCTCAGGATTCGCGCTTCCTCATCGAGCCTTCATGGTCGACCCATGACGGGGAGGCCTGCAATCCACCGGAGAACTTTGAGCTCCCGTTAAATGATTAGTAGGATCATATAAACCGCAACAAATCGTGCCGGGCAGGAGATCTTGCCGGGTAATTTGTCTGGAGGGAGATCACTCGATCTCGTATTCCTCGCTCAGGCGCTTTTCGAACAGCTTACTGACTTCCAGCAGAGTCTCATCGTCTTCTACAACGTCCAGATACTCGCCCTCGTCATCGGTACCAACGCTCAGGATCACCAGCTGGGCATCCTCGTTGATATCTTCTTCGTTCTCAGCGTATTCCACAACAGCCATGTAATGCACACCCTTGTGGTCCAGGGCATCGATCACCTCAAAAGTGACCTCGTTGCCATCTTCATCTTCAAGGGTCATCAGATCGGGCTGATATTCTTCTTCGGTATTGGGGTTCTTGATCTCGTCAGACATAGTATACTCCTGTATCCCGCTTTTTGTAAAAGCGTAGCTTATCGGCGTTGAGCCGCCGTGTCTTTGCCTATAGTGTAGCGTTTTTTTGTCTGCTCGTCAAGATGATTTTTCGCACAGAAATCAGGGCCGAAATTTTCACGGATTTTCTCTCGCACTACGGCGCAGAATGTGATATACTAAGCTCTGAATCTTTTGCACACGGATGGATCGGTGTGCTTATTCTCATTGTATGGACAGGGGGCAAAAATCATGCACAAAAAAATCGTGGCGGCCGTTTTGGCACTGACGCTGCTGGCCGGCTGCCAGCTGGAACGTTCGCCGCACAGCGAGTCGAACGATCCTGTGCAAACGATCTCCCGTCCGGCGGTGCAGTCGGCAGAGCTGCAGTTCTCTCACCCGGCAGCGGGAGATCCGATCGCAGTGCTCGAAACGTCGGCCGGCACCATAAAGGCAGTTCTTTTTCCGGAGCTGGCACCGCAGGCCTGTGACAACTTTGCAGGTCTTGCACAGCAGGGGTATTACAATGGACTGACAGTTACCCGGGTAGAGAAGGATTTTGTAGTGGGGGCTGGTCAGGGTACAAACGGCAAGGGGGCCACCATTTGGCGGGATAATCGCTATCCTGCTGAGTACACAGACAAACTGCACCACTATTCCGGCGCATTGTGTATGGCAGCGGACAGTGCAGGCGACTGCTCCAGCGTCTTTTATGTCATGCAGACATTGCCGGGCGGTCAGTCTGTTTCCCAGGAGATGGTCGATCAGATGAATGCTGCTGGCTATGCGGCAGAGGTCATCGCAGCGTATCAGACGGCGGGCGGTGCACCGTATCTGGATTATACGGACACGGTGTTTGGCCAGGTATACGAAGGGATGGATGTGGTGGATACCATTGCGCAGACAGGTGTGGACGAAAACCAGAAGCCGGTGGAGGAGATCACGATCTTCAGTGTGACCATTGGAACATACGAATAAAAACAGAGCGTGCAGTTTTAAACTGCACGCTCTGTTTTTTGTTGAAAGCCGGGGCTGAAGGAGAAGAAATGCGCCCAGCCTGAAATCTTACAATTGGTGAGCCAGATAGTATTGCACGAACCAGATCACAACTGCGGCCAAAGAGATGATGACAACAGCCATGACAGCGCCTACGATGAGGCGGCGCTTGCGGCGCTGCTCAGCGGTCAGCTCCGGGGCACCATAAACAGCGCGGCGGTAGGCAAAGACCTCTGCAGCAACAATGCAGACCAGAGTCACAGCATCGATCGCGATCAGGATGAACCAATAGATGGGGGTGCCGGCGCTGCCCGCATCCACAGCAATACTGTTGGCGATCATGTACAACACTTCATGGGTGGACTCACGCAGTGCATTGCGACGGGTCCAAGAGTTTGTACGGCTCAGGGGGACTTCGCTGGTTTGCAGGATCAGGTTGGTACCGGCGGCCAGAATTTGATCGGTATCCTTGCTGGTGTAGGTGGTGTAGTCGGTCACGACACCGCCGTGGAAGCCCCACTCGTTGCGCAGGAGGCTGGTCATCAGCGCATAGCTGCCAACCGTACGGCGGTAGCCAAGATAGTTCATGGAGCCCATGATGCCGGTAGCACTGCCTTCCTTGATGGCGATCTCAAAGGGCTTGAGATACAGCTCTCGCAGAGTTTGCTCGGTCATCCAGGTGCAGACCGTGCTGCGGTTGGTCTCCTGGTCGTTGGCAACAAAGTGCTTGATGTAAACGAACATACCCTTGGAACGTGCACCCTTGACCTCGTTTGCGCCCATCAGGCCGGAAAGCACGGCATCCTCTGAGTAGTATTCAAAGTTGCGGCCGGAGATGGCAGTACGGTGCAGGTTCATGGAAGGAGCATACCAGCCCTGAATGTCCGCACGCAGGCCGTCTTCGCCTACAAGCTCACCCATCTGGCGGGCCAGATCCAGATTCCAGGTGGAAGCCAGAACGATCTCCGAGGGGTAACCGAAGGAGCTCCAACCGGAAACGAAGTTGACGATGCCTGCGGGGCCGTCAAAGTCGTAGGTGCGTTCCTTACCGATGGAAGGCATGGCGGCGGTGGTATAACCAGCACGCTTGAACAGATCGTGCATTTCGGTCACGGTCAGCTGGTCCAGCAGGGCCTCCCACTGGGGATCGTCAAAGGCAAGGCCGCTCATATCTGCAATGGTCAGGCCGTTGTCAGCTTCAAGGGTGCTGGGGACCGTATCGTTTTCTTCCGCCGGGCGGCCGGAGCCGGCCCAGGTAGTGCGGTTGTAATTGGCAAGCAGATTTTCGATATTGACGTTGGGTGCGGTGTAGGCCAGACCTTCCTCTACACGGCTCCAGTTCTGACGGGAGAGATACTCAGCATCCAATGCCACAACGTCGTCAAAGAGGTTGTGGACGTCTGCACCGGTAGCAGAGTCGGTGTTCAGGATCAAAAACTCCGGCACATTTACAGAAGCGACCAGGTCGGTGCTGCCGTCCACATCGTAGCCTTTGGTACGCAGGATGTTGTTGACCGCATCATGGGCGTCCCGGGCGGCAGTGATGTAGTAGTCGCCTTCGTCCATGATATAGGTGCGGGCAGCGTTGCCATCATAGGATTTCATGGTGTCCTGTGCGTCAAAGGTCACTTCTACGGTCTCGCTTGCACCGGCCTCCAGCAGGCTGGTCTTGACGAAGCCGGCCAGATTGACCGAAGCTTTTTCTACAAGGTTGGTACGGTCGTAATCGGTATACGGAGCCTGGTAGTAGATCTGGACAACATCCTTGCCGGAGACCGAACCGGTGTTGGTGACCGTGACACGGGCGGTGATGGTGCCGTCATCGTTTTCGACCAGCTGATAATCCGACCAGTCAAAGCTGGTGTAGCTCAGACCAAAGCCAAAGGGACGGTAGACAATGCTGTCGTAATCATAGCTGCCGACATTCTCGGTGCCCATCACAGCGTCTTCGTAACGGGTCTCAAAATATTTGTAGCCCAGATAGATGCCCTCTACATAGTTGACATAGGGGATATTGGAGCCTTCGTAGACCATATTGCCAAAGTTCTGCATGGCAGGGTTGCTCAGGTTATCGTAGAGATAGGTATCGACCAGACGGCCGGAGGGATCGATCGCACCGGTAAGCAGGCCGCCCAGTGCCTCCAGACCGTTGCAGCCGGTGACGCCCATCCACAGGCAGGCATCGATACCGTACTCTGCCTGATCCATAAAGTCCATGTTCAGGGCGTTGCTGGTGTTGAGCAGCAGGATGATCTTATCAAAGCCTGCCTTATTGATGGCAGCCAGATCCGCACGCTCTGCATCGGTCAGCTGAACATAGCGGGAAGAATCGGGATTGGTCAGAGTACAGTCAGAGCCCTCGCCGCCCACGCGGGATACGATGTAGATGGCAGCGTCGGTATAACCGGCATAGCTGTCACGGCTGGGGTTGACCTGAAATCCTGCCTGCTCCAGCACATAAGCAGGAGTCAGATAGCCATACTCGCCGCTGGCAACGGCGCCGGAACCGGTTCCTGTATTGTACCAGGTCTCAGAGCCGAGCAGGGTCACACGGGCGTTCTGAGCCAACGGCAGAGCGTTTTTGTCGTTTTTCATCAGGACGGCACCTTCGCCGACCACATTGCGGGAAAAATCCTCCTGTGCGGTGCGCAGGTCATCCGCAGTTTCAAAGGCGCTGATATAGGTGGCAGAGTTGGACTGGCTGCCGCCGACCGTGCCAAAGAAAAGCTCCAGTGCGGTGCCAAAATAAACGGCAACGCAGTTCAGAATGATCACCACAGCCAGCAAAAGTGCCAGGAGCGCATTGGTGATGACCAGTGGTTTTTTGTATTTGATCTTATGCATGGTCTTTGCTCCTCTCGTTATTGGTTGTAGACGGGGCCGGCCTGGAAGCCGTCATCTTCGCTTTCGTTGCCAAGGTCAACGGCGTCATCGTTGGTCACGATGTCAAACGTAAAGCTGCCGCTGGCAGGGTCTACAAAAACGGACATTTCTTCTACACGGTGGTAGCCGTGATAATCCAGATAATCGCCAAAGAAGGAGCAGCCGTCGTTTCCGGTAGCAGTCAGGTCCACCGGCTGATAGACTGCGGCATTGCCCATGACACGGCCGTTGCGGTAGTAGATCCAGGTATAAAAGTCCGGCACAGCCAGAGTCACATGGTTGCCTTCGTGGATGTACTGGCCATAAAAGCGTGCTTCGATGTGGATGCCCATTTCGCCGTTGAACAGGTCTTTGGTCAACTCGTAGGTGTCGCCGCCTGTAATGGTCGTATTCTTTTTGGTCAGGACCAAGGTGTTCGTCTGGCGCAGGGTGTCCAGATGGGTCACAGCAGACCAGCTGGCGACCAGACGGTCACGCAGCTGCTCGCCGGTCATTACGTTGGTGTACAGGCCGGTCGCATCCTCCAGGTCCTGGAGCGGGATACTGCTGACGGCGTCGGAACTGGTCTCACCAGTTGGCTGCTGGCACGCACTCAGACCAAGCACCAGCCCGGAGCCAAGTGCCAGCTTCATGAATTGAGATCGTGTGATTTTTTTCATTGTTTCCTCCTGATTTTCTCAAATAGGAACGCTGCTGCGCTTCCTTTTCTGAAAACAGTGTAACAAAAAACAGCTCCCGTTGTGGGAGCTGTTGGTAAAAGTTGATTTTTTGGAAGGATAACTTGTGCTTTGTAGTTGGATTAACCAAATTTTGTGGATGCTTTTTGTGCAATCGGGCAGGCGATGTCCAGGATGAAATAATCGTCTTTCTGCCGGAAATGGTAGATGCCGCCATATTTTTCGGTCAGATAGCAGATGCTCTGGATGCCAAAACCGTGGTCCCGGCTGCTATTGTCCGGAGCGATCGGCAGCCCATCCTGGAAGCAGATGGCCTCCTTGCAGTAATTGGCCAGGTGGATGTGCACCATCTCTCCCTGCTGGTCCACACGCAGGGTGATGATCCGGTGTTCCGGATCGGGCTGTTTAAGGGAATATTCCAGTGCATTGTCCAATGCGTTGCCAAACAGGATGGAGATGTCGGTCATCCGCATAAAGTCCAGCAGCTTGCCGTCGGCAATGCAGCTGAAGGTGATATTTTCTTCCTGCAGGATGGGGCTTCGCTCGTTCAGCACAAAGTCCAGTGTGGCGTTGCCCGTCCGGTAATCACCTTCATAAAAGGCGAGTGCCTTTTGGGTCTCAGCAGCGGCAGTACTGCCGGAAAGCCGGGCGTTTTCCTCGGTCAGTTCACCGATGCGCAGCTTCAGGGCGTGGCAGCGGCGGTTGATGATCTCGATGCCCTTGCGGGAAAGCTTCAGGCGGGAGTCCATGGTGTGGAGCATTTTTTCCATCAGTTCAGATTCCTGCCGCATACGGCTCTCATGGGGGATATAAAAGAGCAGGAAAAGCTCCATGCTGCTGCACAGAACAATGTACAGGCTGCAGATGCAGTTGCGTAAAAAGGAGGGATCGCTGCCGTTCGTTGCCATCCGGCTGGCCTGGCTCAGAACCACATTGATGGTAAGGGCCAGCACTGCCAGAAAGACCAGCCGCCAGTCCCGCTTTTGCAGTCCATCCCGGTCAAACTGCTGGCGCAGAAAGCTGGAATGAAGCAGTGGAGGCAGCAAAAAGAAAAAGAAAAAGTGCTGCAGAATATAACCAGCCAGTGTGTTGGAACTGAAGTGTGTATAATAGCGCACCAGCTGGGTCAGACCGAATGCCATGTGCTGCACAGCGTAACCGCCAATGGCGGCAAAAAGTGTTTCACGCTGGGTCAATACAAAACAGCTGCGGATCGGCAGCATGGAAAGGCAAAAGATGGCCGCATAATACAGGGTAAAGGTCCACAGATGCCGCCCGGGAACAAGGGTGGCGCAGTGGTAGATCAGGGAAAGCCCGATCCCGAACGGGATCGCGGTGCTGAGCAAACGAAGCCAGAAACGTGGCTGCCTGGGGAACAGCAATGCAAAGGCGGCCTCTGCGCAAAGCAGCTGAAAAGTAAAGCGGAGGCAGGACTCAAATGCAAAACCTTCCATGGATCAGCCTCCTCCCAGATGCGCAAGAAAATCGTTGTTAAAGTTTTTGCGCTGCGGTCGGGACAGCGGCAGTCTGATCTGACCGAGCCAGACCAGGTCTTTTTCGATCTTGCTGACATAGCGCAGGTTGACCAGGATGCCAGCCGTACAGCGGGAAAAGCCGTGGGGCTCCAGCAGAGAGGCCCGTTCAGCCATGGTGCCTCGGGTCTGGAACTGGCCCTTTTCGGTGTGATATACGATTTTATTGTGATCTTTTTCCAGATAGAGGATCTCCTGTACGGAAAGACGCACGATACTGCCTTCGGTCGGTACGACGATGCTCATACTTTCGTTGTGGTGTACAAAGGTCAGGATCCGTTTGAATTTGCTCTCAAAAGCAGGATAACCGATCGGTTTGAGCAGATAGTCCACTGCGTCCACTTCGTAACCCTGGACGGCATACTGGGCCATATTGGTCACAAAAACCAGCACGACCAGAGGATCGATCTGACGCAGCCGGTGGGCGACATTCATGCCGTTCAGATGCGGCATTTCCACATCCATAAAGATGATGTCGGAGCCACCGTCGTATGTTTCCAAAAACTCGATCCCGTCAGGAAACGTATGGATCTCAAATTCGAGTTCATGTGTCTGGGCATACTGGTCCAGGTGCCGGTGCAAAAGCTCGCGGTCCCTGATACTGTCCTCTACCAGAGAAATGTGCAGCATACGCGCGGTCCTTTCTGTGTTTTGATGCAGATAAGAGGCTTATTCCTCACCGGGGTGGTTTTTGCGCCAGGCAAGATAATTTTCCAGGATGACCGAAGCGCTGACCGAGTCCAGGATGGCCTTGCGCTTTTTGCCAAAGGTACCGTTCTCGCTCAGGATGCCGGCAGCCGTGATGGTGGTCTGACGTTCGTCCCACATCCGGATGTGCAGGCCGCTCTGCTGTTCCACCATGGCAGCCAGCTTGCGGCTCTTTTGTGCCCGGGCACCCTCCGTACCGTCCATGTTGCGGGGCAGGCCGATCACGATGAGCTGAGCACGGTTGGCCACAGCGGCTTCACAGATCTTGGCGGCTACCTTTGCCATGGATTTTTCTTCGATCTGGGGTTTGATGGGGGTGGCCAGCAGTTCGCTGGGGTCACAAACGGCCAGCCCGGTGCGGCTGTCGCCGTAATCAACAGCTAAAATCTTCATAAAATAATCCTTTCTTTGTTTGAGGTCGGCTCTAGTGTACCACAGCCCTGCGTCCGATGCAAAGAAAACAGATGGTTTTCTTCTTCTTTTGTGATACAATAGGAGCAAATAAATGGCAGGGAGGAAAAAACAAGATGCTCAAACTGGTTTTGGGTGGCTCTGGCAGTGGAAAAACGACCTTGTTGTACGAGTGCATCAAGGCCCGTGCAGCGGCAGGACAGCGCAGCATCCTGCTGGTGCCGGAGCAGTTTACTTCCAGTACAGAGGGACGCATTTACCGGGAGCTGGGGGATCAGCTCTCTGGTATGGTAGAAAGTTTTTCGTTTTCCAGTCTGGCAGAACATATCCTTTCCGCAGAAGGCGGTGCAGCGGTGCAGACTCTTTCGGATGCAGGACGGATCGTACTGGTGCGCCGTGCACTGGAAGAACTGCAGGACCAAGTACACTATTACCATCGTCACCGCCGCAGCGCAGCGTTCTGCCAGCTGGCGGCGCAGACGATCGATGAGCTGAAAAGTGCCGGGATCTCCGGCCGTCAGCTGGCCGATCTGGCCAATGAGTGCGGTGCCCAGAATGGAAAATTGGCAGAATTGGCATTGATCTATCAGGGCTACGAAACGCTTCTGGAAGGCACGGGAATGGATCCTGCTGACCGGCTGGAGCTTGCCGCTGACCGGCTGGAAGCGGCGATGGCCCGGGGCAGTCTGCCGGATTTTTTGCAGGATCGGGCAGTATTCATCGACGAATTCGACACCTTCAACGCACCCAAAAAGCGCCTGATGGGAGCGATGCTGGCGGCGCTTCCGCTGGTGACGGTCGCACTGTGTGATGATGGTGCTCCGATGGTCCCGGGAGATCTTGGTCTGTTTTCCGGCGCAAAGCAGATGGCGATGCAGCTCCGGCAGATAGCGCGCAAAAATGGAGCGGAGGTCGCGGCTCCGGAGCTGCTGCGCCGGGATCTGCGCCACAAAGATGCACCGGGACTGGCGGCACTGACTGAACTTTTGGAGACGGGACAGTGCGAGGCACTGCCTGCAGTGCCTGAGATCCGGATCTTTGCCACGCAGACCAGGGATGAAGAAGCCCGTTATACAGCAGCACAGATCCGCCGCCTGATGCGTCAGGGAGTGCGCTGCAGTAAGATCGCCGTGATCTGCCGCGACATTGCACTTTATCGCTCCGCGATCCGCTATGCGTTCCGTACCGCAGAGATCCCGCTTTATTGTGATGAACCGACGACCCCGGAGTTCTGTGCCCCGGCAGCGGCAGTGCGGGCACTGCTGTCGCTTTTACGCGGTGCAGACCTGACGGAGAATCTGACCGCCCTGGCGAAGACCGGCCTGTGTAATCTGAGTGAACAGCAGGTCTGTGCTATGGAGAACTATGCCTATACGTGGTCTCCCAATGCAGCGGCCTGGCGGGAACCGTTTGAAAAAAATCCCCGGGGCTTTGGTGCAGGTGAGCTGACTGCGGAAGAAGAACAGAATCTTGCCCTTGCGGAGCAGGCGAGATCTTTCCTGATGGGGGCGCTGGATACCCTGCGCATCCGGGTAAAGGGTGCAAATGCTGAGCAGATCGGGCGTGCGTTGTATTTTTGTCTGAAGGAATTGGGGGCGGAACAGCAGCAGAATGCCCAGATCGAGGACCTGCGTGCAGCACAGGGCATTCCGGCAGCAGAAGAAGCTGCCCGGGAATGGAATGTTGTAATGCAGCTTTTGGACGATATGGCAAAGCTGCTGGGCGAGCAGAGCGTGACGATCCCGGAATATGAGGAGCTGTTTTCTCTGCTGCTGCGCTCGTCCGATCTGGGGCATATCCCGCAGAGTCTGGATGCTGTGGTGCTGGCGGGCGCAGGCAAGATGCGCCTGGATGCGCCGGACTATGTATTTGTGCTCGGGCTTGCGGAGGGAGAGTTCCCTTGTGCGCCCAGCGAGAGCGGGCTGCTGACCCATGCCGACCGGGATGCGCTGATGGCAAAACAGGTCGAACTGCCGGATTGTTTCGAGAACCGTGTGGTGCGTGAACAGGTCTGTTTCTACAAGGCGCTTACAGTCCCTGCAAAGGGCTTGTGGATGAGTTATCCCAAGGGACAGGGCCAGACCCTGTCCTCGGCGTTGGATCTTGTGGTGGAGACCCTGCACCCGGAGGCTCCGGAGCTGGACTGGAGCGATCTTGCTTCCACACCGGCAGATTGTCTGGATGTACTGGGCAGCGGACTGATCACGGACCTGCATCAGCGTGCCGGTATGATACAGGCGCTGGAAACACAGAAGGGGGCGGCAGCACAGGGACTTGCACTGATGCGCCGTATGGAACAGGCACCGCCCCGGCAGGTGGAAGATCTGGAGGCATTGCAGCTGCTGCTGGGGCGGCGGATCCGTATTTCGCCCAGCCAGCTGGAAAAGTATTATACCTGCCGTTACGGCTATTTTTTGCAGTATATTCTGGGGCTGCGTCCCCGCAAACGTGCCCAGCTCAGTGCGGATCAGAGCGGCAGCCTGATGCACTGGGTGCTGCAGATGGCCCTGGACCCTCATCCCGGAGCGGATAACCCCTGTGCAGGGAGGCCGCCCATTACCGAACTGGATGACGAGGCGTTGGCCGCATTGGCCGCCCTTCTGGTAGACGAGTATGCCCGCCGGTGCCTGCCGGAAAGCACTGCTCGGTTCGATTATCTGCTTTCACGGCTCAAGAAGAGCATGGCAAGCCTGCTTTGCTATCTGAGGGATGAGCAAAAGCAGTCAGCGTTCCGTCCGGTGGCGTGCGAGCTGAAGATCGGCTCGGGCGAGGATGCCGTGCCGGGGCAGGTGTACCGCCTGTCAGATGGGCGTACGGTGCAGCTGATCGGTACAGTGGACCGTGCGGATGAATGGGTAGAAGAAAACGGCACCCGCTGGGTGCGTGTGGTGGACTATAAAACTGGCAGCAAAAAAATGGATCTGAGGGAGGTCTACTGCGGTTTGGACTGTCAGATGCTGTTGTATCTGTTCAGCCTGACACGGGACCCCAGCGGACGCTTTACCGGAGCAGAACCGGCGGGCGTTTTGTATCTTCTGGCAGACCCTGCACCCAAAAACTCCACCAGAGAAAAGGCGGCACAGACTATAGAGTACCAGTTAGACGGTCTGGTACAGGACGAACAAAAACTGTTTGACGCAATGGATGCAGAGCAGACTGGCCGATATCTGCCGTTTGGCTACCGCAACGGTCTGCCCAGCCCTTACCAGAAGGATAAACGTGCTGATATCGCAAAGTTCAACCGGATACAGCTTCATCTGGATGATCTTGTCACCCGGATGGGTGAGCAGATCTACAACGGCCAGATCGCAGCGGAGCCGCTGGTGACCAACAGCAAGAACCCCTGCAGATGGTGCGATTACAGTTTTATCTGCTGCCACGAGACCGGTGTGGGTGAGCGGGCGCTGGACGCTCCTGCAAATCCCTTTGAACCGGAAGAAACCGAAAAGAAAAGCCGGAATAAGGGAGTTACCACCATAAAACTGGAGCTCTCCCTCGAAAAGGAGGAACAGTCGTGAGTACACCCAAATGGACCCCTGCTCAGCAGGCTGCGATCGATGACCGGGGCGGTTCGCTGTTGGTCAGTGCGGCAGCGGGCAGCGGCAAGACCGCTGTTCTGACCGAGCGCGCAGTGCGGCTTATCACAGACCCGGAGCATCCAGTGGATGCGGATAAACTGCTGATTGTGACCTTTACCAATGTAGCGGCGGCAGAGCTGCGTGCCCGCATCAGCCAGGCTCTTTTGCGCCGCAGTCAGAACGAACCGGGAAATCTGTCACTGCGCCGTCAGCGGATGCTGCTGCAGCGTGCCTCTATCTGCACCATTGACGCATTTTGTCTGGATCTGCTGCGTCGGCATTTTCAGGCGCTGGATATCCCGTCGGACTTTTCCCCCGCAGATCCGGGCAGTGTGGAAAGTCTGCGTGAGATCTCGTTGGACGAAACGATGGAGGAAGCCTGCAAAAATGCGGATTTTTGTGCATTTGCAGATCTGTATGGCAAGGGTCGTACCGATAAGCCTGCAGGCGATGCCATTTTGCAGGTATACGACTTTTTGCGTTCGCTGCCCAATTACCGCAAAAAGCTGGATGAATTTTTGGTCCCGTGGGAAACGCCGAACAGCTTTGCAGAAAGTGCGTGGAAGGATATTCTTCTGGAGCGGGTATGTCAGAATGCGTTCGCAGCGAAGGAGCTGCTGGATACAGCACTGGCAAACTGCAAAGAGGATATGATCTGGCTGCAGGAGGATACTGCAGCAGGAAAAAAGACCCAGGCGGCCAAGGAAAAGGCGGCAATGGCGGTGGCAGATAAGTTTGCGGAACCGTTGTTCCGGCTGGAGACGGCTTCCGCACTGATGAGTGAGATAATAGACTGTGCGCAGGCGGGTCAGTGGGAAAAGCTGTATGACCGGCTGACTCCTTATGTGCTGGGCATGGAGGAAATGCCCGGTCTGAAGGGAATGAAAAAACGCCTGACCGGCGACCACAAAGCCGTTGTGCGTACCTGTGCAGATGAAGCCTCGGAGCTGTTTGAGCAGATCACAGCAATGGTCTGCTGCAGTGAGGCGGAAGCGGAGACGGACCGGCAGACGGTGCTGCCCCGGCTGCGGGCGCTGTTTGAGGCGGTAAAAGCATTTGATGACCGCTTTGCAGCGAAAAAACTGGAACGCAAGCTGCTGGAATTCAGCGACTTTGAGCATTATGCCCTGCGGCTTCTGTGTACAGAAGATGGACAGCCCACGCCATTGTGCGGGGAGATCCGGCAGAACTATGCTGCCGTAATGGTGGACGAATATCAGGATACCAATGCGCTGCAAGATGCGCTTTATCGGTGCCTTGCATCGCCGGCAGGAGATGACCTGTTCCTTGTTGGCGACCTGAAGCAGAGCATTTACCGCTTCCGGCAGGCGGAACCGGGGATCTTCCGTAAAAAGCTGGAGCAATGGCCGCTTCTGGAGCCGACGGCAGCCCGCCCTCGTCCGCAGAACGGTACGGCGGGCACAGATGCATTGCTGGCGTTGGACGCAAACTTCCGCTCGGCGCCGCAGGTGGTGAAGGGCATCAACTTTCTGTTTGAGCAGCTTATGAGCCCTCAGTTGGGCGATACCGCCTACGGTGACGGACAAAGGCTGGTCTGCGGTGTTCCGGGGGAATATCAGGGCAGTGTGGAAGCAGAGTTTTTGCCCGATGCGACCCCGGAAACAGATGCGCATTGGATCGCAGGGCGGATCCAGAAAATGATAGAAAATGAAGAGCAGGTACGCAGCGGAAACGGCACCCGTCCGGTGAAGTATGAGGACTGCTGTATCCTTTTGTCGGCCCGTGCGGAGTTTTCGACTTACGCAGAGATCCTGTCGCAGTCGGGGATCCCTGTATACGCAGACGCAAAGGAAGAACTGCTGGATGCGCCCCATATCCGGCCTTTGATCTCGCTGCTCAAGATCATCGATAACCCGGCACAGGATATTCATCTGGCAGCGGTCATGCTGGGGCCGGTATTCAATTTCACGGAAGATGATCTGGTGCGGCTGCGCGCCCGAAGTATAAAGGACGAAAAGACCGGACGGCGGATCAGCTTGTATGGAGCGCTGCTGGAGGTCGTGAATGGTACCGATGAGGACAGCTTTGCACAGTCGATGCGCTGGTTTTATCAGGAACTGACCCTGCTGCGCAAGAAAGCGCGCAGTATGCCCATCGAACAGCTGATGGAAGAGATCTTTGCGGTCACGGGCTATCTGGCTGCTCTGGGAGCGGCGGAGGATGGAGTACGCCGCCGGGAGGATGTAAGACGTTTTGCGTCCTTCTGTGCCAGTGCAGGGACCGGCGGGATCTCGGCTCTGGTGCGTACCATCGATGCAGCTGCAATGGCTGGTTCTACAGGGCAGGAGACAGTACCGGGCGGAGCACATCCCGGCTGTGTGACCATTATGACCATCCATCGTTCGAAGGGACTGCAATTTCCGGTGGTGTTTGTGGCAGGTACGGGACGACGTTTTAATGCAACGGATGTCCGCCAGTCTGTTTTGCTGCATCGGGAATATGGAGCAGGTCTGCGTCTGCGCCCGGAGCAGGGGGACGGGAGCTACAAAACGGCAGCCTATACGGCGATCGCAACAGTAAGCGAACGGGAGATGCGCAGCGAGCAGATGCGTCTGCTGTATGTAGCGCTGACCCGCGCGCAGGACAAGCTTATCCTCACAGCTCCGCTGGGTGGCAGCAAGACGACGAATCCCTGTGCAAAGGCGGCTGCATTCCTCAAAGCTGGAGCAGGCGGTGCGCTGTTCCAGCAGGCTAACTGTTTTGCGGACTGGCTGCGAGCAGCTCTGCTGCGCCATCCGAACGGTGAGATCCTGCGTTGCCAGGCAGAGGACAGGGAGCTTCTGGCACTGCCGAGTGAAAGCTGTATGAAAATTGAACTGCTGGAACAGGTCTATGTTTTCAGAGGGGATGGAGAGAAGCAAAAAGAACTTCCGGCGGCGGATCCGCAGGTAGTGGAGCAGCTGACAAATGCTTTTGCATGGCGCTATCCGGCAGCAGAGCTGGCACAGGTCCCGGCAAAGGTCAGTGTGACCAGTATCGTGCACAAGCGGGAACAGACCGATCTGGAGCGTCCTGCCTTCTTGTCCAAGGACGGTATGACTGCTGCAGAGCGAGGCACTGCGCTGCACTCTTTTTTGGAACATGCCGATTTTGCCGTGTTGGCAAGGGCGCTGAAAGATGGCGGCCTGGAACAGGCTGTCCTTGCAGAGGCAGACCGGCAGACGGCGCTGCAGCTTACCCCGCCGCAGATCGCTGCAAAGCTGGATGTGATGTGCATCTGCCGTTTTGTGCAGAGTGAGGCGTTTGCACGGATCTGCACAGCGGAACAGGTGCTGCGGGAACTGGCGTTTATTACTGCATTGCCTGCCCGGAGGGTAATGCAGGTCCAAGGAGAACTGATATCGGAAGCTGCAGCAGAAGAAAAGGTGCTGGTACAGGGCATCGCGGATCTTCTGCTGGTATATCCGGATCATCTGGAGCTGCTGGACTACAAGACCGATCGCAGTAAAAACGAAGCACAGTTTTTGCAGGCGTACCGTGAGCAGCTGGAATTGTATGCACAGGCTGTAGAAAAACGCTTTGCTCCCAAAAAGGTCACCTACAAGGGCATCTATTCCTTTGCGCTGGATAAGCTGATCGAGGTGTAAAAATAAAAGTAATATTTTTTGCGCCTTGAGCATAAAAAGTGCTTGACAGCGACTTTTGAGTGTGGTAGAATAGCCGGGTAAAGAAAGCAGCTACGGCCTGTGCCGCGCTCGCCTTGTGAGGCAAATTTCCTCCGGGCTATACTCAAATGCAGGTACTCAAAAGAGTAAATTGCGTGTTTGTGTGAATTTTGCGCGGCTGTCCAGTCCTTGGGCGGCCGCGTTTTCTATTCTATTTTGCAACATTATGGATTTTTGTTTGGAGGTGCATTCATTATCGCTACCGCTGGAAAGTCGAAGGAACTCGAGATCAACGGTCAGATCCGTGACCGTGAGGTCCGCCTGATCGGAGCAGACGGCGAGCAGAAGGGCGTTGTTACCATTCAGGTCGCAATGCGCGCTGCAGAAGAAGCTGGGCTTGATCTGGTAAAGATCGCACCGCAGGCTGTTCCGCCTGTGTGCAAGGTGCTGGATTACGGCAAATACCGTTTCGAGCAGCAGAAGAAGGAGAAGGAAGCCAAGAAGAACCAGAAGGTGATCGAGGTCAAGGAGACCCGCCTCTCGCTCAATATTGACACCAACGACTTCAATACCAAGCTGAACCAGACCGCCAAGTTCTTGGCAACTGGTCACAAGGTCAAGGTTTCGATCCGCTTCCGCGGCCGTGAGATGGCGCACAGCTCTCTGGGTGCCGACGTGCTCAAGCGCTTTGCCGAGGGCCTGCCCCAGGCAAGCATGGATAAGCAGCCGGTCCTGGAAGGTCGTACGATGTCCATTCTGCTGATCCCGAAACCCAACAAGGACTAATTTTAGGAGGAAACTAAAATGGCTAAGATGAAACTGAAGACGCACTCCGGCGCTAAGAAGCGCTTTAAGCTGACCAAGAACGGCAAGATCAAGCGCGGCCACGCATTCCGCAGCCACATCCTGACCAAGAAGACCACCAAGCTGACCCGTGGTTACCGTCAGCCCAGCTACGTCGATAAGACCAACGCTGAGACCATCAAGAAGATGCTGCCCTACGCCTGATAAGCGAGCCGCAAGCACGAGAATTTCTACGAGATACTAAAGGAGATATAAAACATGGCACGTATTAAAGGCGCTACGATGACCCACAAACGTCGCAAGAAGATGCTGAAGCTGGCTAAGGGCTTCTACGGCAGCAAGAGCAAGCACTTTAAGATGGCTAAGCAGCAGGTCATGAAGAGCGGCAACTACGCTCTGGCTGGCCGCCGCATGAAGAAGCGTCAGTTCCGTAACCTGTGGATCTGCCGCATCAACAATGCAGTTCGTCCTCTGGGCATGAACTACTCCACCTTCATGGCTGGCCTGAAGAAGGCAGGCATCGAGCTGAACCGCAAGATGCTGTCTGAGATGGCTATCAACGATCCCAAGAGCTTTGCAGCTCTGGTCGAGACCGTGAAGAACGCCTGATAAGCTCTCAATCGTGACGCTCGCATATATGTGCGGGCGTCCGTTTTGTATCCGGGACTTTTAGCGGCGACAAAAATGTTTTTCAGGGCAGCGCCCTGCCGCGAAAAAGTTTGTGGCAGACGCTGCCTTTTTTGATTTTTTTAGATAGGACAGGAGACCGTTATGGACGAACGCATCACCAGCCGGGAAAATGCCAAGATAAAGTATGCCTGCCGCCTTGCTTCCAGCGGCGCTTTCCGCCGTGCCGAAGGCCGTTTTTTGGCGGAAGGACGTAAGTTGTGTCCGGAGTTGTGCCGCGGTGCACAGCTGGAAACACTGTTCTATACGGAAAGTGCGATGCAAAAATGTCCGGAGCTGAGCGAACTGCCCGGCGAGCACTATCTGGTCGAGGACCATGTGGCAGATAAGCTGGCGGATGTCGGTACTCATCAGGGAGTCTTTGGCGTGTTCCGTACACCGGAGCATACGCTGGATGAAGTGCGCACCGGCGGGCGTTATCTTGCACTGGAACGTGTGCAGGATCCCGGCAATGTGGGCACCTTGCTTCGCTCGGCGGCGGCCTTTGGTTTTGATGGCGTGATCCTGAGCGAGGGCTGTGCCAGCGTCTATGCGCCCAAGACCCTGCGGGCATCCATGGGCGCAGCGGTGCGCATCCCGGTCATCGAGACGGGGGCAATGCCTCAGGCCATTGAGGCACTGCAGACAAAGGGCATTACCTGCCTGGCGGCAGCACTGTATCGTTCCCAGCCGCTGAGCGCAGCACAGACCTGCTATCCGGATGGCGTATGCGTTGTTATTGGCAGCGAGGGACAAGGACTGACCGACGAGACCATTGAGGCTTGTGATGCGACGGTGCGTATCCCCATGACAGATCGTGTAGAAAGCCTGAATGCAGGCATTGCGGGCAGTGTGCTGTTGTGGCATTTCCGGGAGGAGAGTCTGTGATCGGCGGACAGACCAGCCTGTTTGCACCGGAACCTTTGCCTGACCCGCTTTTGTGCTGGCTGTGGCTGGCACATACTATGGGGCCGGCAAACTCTCATGCGGGCAAAGTGCTGGACACCTTTGGCGGTCCGCAGGAAGCCTGGGAAGCCAGGGAAACAGAGGAATTCCGGCAGGCTGCCGGGGCTGCTGCGGCCAAGCGTGCTCGCCAGAAGGACCATACACCGCAGAGTTACCTTGCACTGGTGCAGCGGTGTCAGAGGCTGGGGGTGCGGATCCTGCCGTACGATGACCCGGATTATCCTCTGGCGTTCAGCCGTATCCCGGATATGCCGCTGGTGCTTTACTGTACCGGTGATCCGGTCTGGCTCAATGAACCGGGGGCAGTGGGCATTGTGGGCAGCCGTAAGCCCACCGAATACGGTCTGCAGGCGGCAGCAGATATTGGCGGAGAACTGGCCCGGAATGGTGCGCTGATCGTCAGTGGACTGGCAGATGGGCTGGACAGTGCCGGTCATCGGGCTGCTGTGCAAAACGATCGCCCCACGGTGGCGGTGATGGGCGTTCCGATCGACCGGACCTATCCGGCGGCAAATGCGGCGCTGCGCACCCGGATCGAGCAAAACGGCTGTGTGATCAGCGAATATCCGCCGGAAAGTGTCGGAGCGGGTGCAAATGGCTTTTTGCAGCGTAACCGGCTGATCGCAGCACTGTCTTCGGCGCTGTTGGTGGTGGAAGCAAAAGAAAAAAGCGGCACAATGTCTACAGTGAGCCATGCGGAACGCTACGGCAAGCCGGTATTTGCGGTGCCGGGCAGCATTTATTCCCCCAACTCCATGGGGACGAACCGTCTGCTGCACGAGGGCCGTGCAAAGGCGGCCTGCACGGCGGCAGACTTGATGGAAACACTGGGGCTGCGGATAAACAAGACGACAGCCCCGGCGGCAAAACCGGCGGTGCCGCTGAGCGATACCGAGCGGCAGCTGCTGGCCTGTCTGGGGGCAAAGCCCATCAGCATGGAAGAACTGTGTGTGCGCAGCGGGATGCCGGCGGCGCTGCTGCTGAGCACTTTGATGAAACTGGAACTGACAGGCCGGGTCTCCCGTCTGCCGGGCCAGAGGTATCTGCTCCGATAAGTATATTTTGTGCTGGTAAAGCACACAACAGCTGTGGTACAATATAAAGAGGAATGACAGCGCAGAACGATGCGCTTTCTCATAGATAGGCTATGACAGGGAGTAAACAGGAATGGCGAAACTGATCATTGTGGAGTCGCCTGCAAAGGCGAAGACCATTGGCAAGTATCTTGGCGAGGACTACGAAGTCACCGCCAGCATGGGTCACATCCGGGACTTGCCCGCAAGCCAGCTGGGCATTGATGTGGAGCATGACTACGAGCCCAAATACATCAATATCAAGGGCAAGGAAAAGCTGATCAAAGAGCTGAAAAGCAAGGCGAAACACGCAGATAAGGTGTATCTGGCAACTGACCCGGACCGTGAGGGCGAAGCCATCAGCTGGCATTTGGCCAATATTCTTGGTCTGGACACCAAGGAGCCGAACCGTGTCACCTTTGACGAGATCACCAAAAAAGGTGTGCGGGAAGGCATGGCACATCCCCGTGCCATCGACGAGGATCTGTTCAATGCGCAGCAGACCCGCCGTGTGCTGGACCGTCTTGTGGGCTACAAACTCAGCCCGTTCCTCTGGCGCAAGGTGCGCAAAGGACTGTCGGCTGGTCGTGTGCAGAGCGTGGCGGTGCGCCTGATCGATGACCGGGAAAAGGAGATCGAGAACTTTAAGCCCGATGAATACTGGAATGTGGATGTGACTCTGGGTGCTGGCAGCAAAAGCTTTATGGTCCGGCTGGCTGCAGATGCCAGCGGCAAAAAGCTGCTGCCGCGTACCGAGGCGGAAGCCCGTGCAGTAGAAAATGGCCTGGAAGGCGCAGAGTATGTGGTAGAGGAACTCAAAAAAGGCAAGCGCGCCAAGCAGCCTACGCCGGCTTTTATCACCTCTACGCTGCAGCAGGAGGCATCCCGCCGGCTGGGCTTTACGGCTACCCGCACCATGCGTGCCGCCCAGACGCTGTATGAAGGTGTGGACATTGCCGGACATGGTACAATGGGTCTGATCACCTATATGCGTACCGACAGCCTCCGTATTTCGGATGAGGCCGTTGCAGCTGCAAAGGAGTATATTGCAGGTGCTTATGGTGAGAATTATATCTGCCCTTACAAGCGCACCTGGAAGACAAAGAGCGCTACTGCCGCACAGGATGCCCATGAGGCGATCCGTCCGTCGGTGCCGTCTCTGACCCCGGATGAGGTGGACAAGAGCATCAGCGGCGATACTGCAAAACTGTACCGTATGATCTGGAGCCGTTTTATGGCCAGCCAGATGGCAGACTGCCAGCAGGATACCGTATCGGTAACGGTCGGGGCAGGCAACTATCGTTTTAAGGCAAGCGGATATACCGTGACCTTTGACGGTTTTACAGCTCTGTACGAAGAAGCTACGGAAGAAAAGGAAAAGAAAGAGACAAACCTTCCGCCGCTGGAGCAGGGCCAGAAGCTGCAGCTCAAGGAGCTGAAGAGTGAGCAGAAGTTCACTCAGCCGCCGGCTCGCTTCACTGAGGCGACCCTGATCAAGGCGCTGGAGGAAAACGGCATTGGCCGTCCCTCTACCTATGCACCCATCATCACCACCATTATCGACCGCGGTTATGTGGAACGGGAGCAGAAAAAGCTCAAACCCACTTTGCTGGGCCGCACTGTGGATGGGCTGATGCTGGAGCAGTTCCCCCATATCGTGGATGTGGATTTCTCGGCAGAGATGGAAAAGAACCTTGATAAGGTGGAAAGCGGAAAGGCTGACTGGCGCAAAACCGTGGATGACTTCTACAAGGGCTTTGCAGAGAGCCTGGAACAGGCTGAGAAAAATATGGAAGGCAAAAAGGTCAAGGTGCCGGATGAGATGACCAACGAGATCTGCGAGCTGTGCGGCAAGCCGATGGTCATCAAGGTCAGCAAGTTTGGCAAGTTCCTGGGATGCAGCGGTTTTCCGGACTGCCGCAATACAAAGCGTCTGGTCAAGGATACCGGCGGCATCTGCCCCAAATGCGGCAAGGGCCGTATGCTGGAGCGCAAGAGCTCCAAGGGACGGATCTACTATGGCTGCGAGTGCTATCCGGATTGTGACTTTATGAGCTGGGATATGCCGGTGGCAAACAAATGCGAAAAGTGCGGTGCCACCCTGTTCCGCAAGGGTTCCAAGCTCTACTGTGCCAAGGAAGGCTGCGGCTTTGAGATGCCGGTGCCGAAAAAAGAGTAAATAAGGATAATACGATCGATGGAACGATATAAAGTAACTGTGTTGGGTGCGGGTCTTGCTGGCTGCGAAGCTGCACTTTGGCTGGCAGGCAAAGGAGTGCAGGTGGAGCTGTATGAGCAAAAACCGGTCCACTTTTCCCCTGCGCATCAAAAAGAGGGCTTTGCAGAGCTGATCTGCTCCAACAGCCTGAAGGCTGAGCGTCTGGACTCGGCTTCCGGTCTGCTCAAAGAGGAAATGCGCTGTATGGGCAGCCAGCTGCTGCAGGCAGCAGAAGTGGCCCGGGTGGCTGCCGGTGGTGCGCTGGCAGTGGACCGGGATGCGTTCAGTGCGGAAGTCACCCGTCGGGTGGAGGCCTGTGAGAATATTACGGTCCACCGTGAGCAGGTGACGATGATCGACGAAAGTGCACCGCTCCTGGTGGCAACCGGCCCGTTGACCGATGGTGCGCTGGCGGAACAGATCGGTGCATTGACTGGCGATGAGCGGCTGCATTTTTATGATGCAGTTGCACCCATCGTCACGGCAGAAAGTCTGGACTACGAAAAAGTTTTTGCAGCATCGCGGTACGACCGTGGCGAGGCGGATTATCTGAACTGCCCGTTCAATAAGGCGGAATATGAGGCCTTCCATGCAGAGCTGGCTGCGGCCGAGCGTGCTCCGCTGCATGAGTTTGATGAGGGGGCACAGCAGTCGGCGCAGCCAGACCCGGATGCCCACGGCAAAAAGGCAGACACCGTGACGGTCTATGAGGGCTGTATGCCCATTGAGATCATGGCAGCACGCGGCGCAGATACGATGCGTTTTGGTCCGCTGCGTCCGGTGGGTCTGGTGGATCCCCGCACCGGACACCGACCCTGGGCAAATGTGCAGCTCCGTGCCGAAAATAAAGAGCGCACCCTGTATAACATCGTCGGCTTCCAGACCAATCTCAAGTGGGGCGAGCAAAAGCGGGTATTCTCCATGATCCCCGGCCTGGAAAATGCAGAGTTTGTTCGCTATGGTGTGATGCACCGCAATACTTTTTTGGATGCACCCCGTGTGCTGAGTGCTCAGCTCTGCCTGAAAGAGCATCCCAATGTGTTCTTTGCGGGTCAGATCACCGGTTTTGAAGGCTATATGGAAAGCGCAGCCTGCGGCCTGCTGGCAGCACGCAGCCTGTATGCCCGGTTGGAGGGCAAGACCCTTCCGGCCCCGCCTGCAGATACTATGTGTGGTGCGCTGATCCAGTATCTGACCACGGAAAACAAGCATTTCCAGCCGATGGGCGCAAACATGGGTATCCTGCCTCCGCTGCCGGCAGAGAGCCGTCCGCGGGATAAGCGTCTGCGTTACATGGCACAGGCTGAGCGGGCCGTGGCCAGCTTCCAGCAGTGGCTGGATGAAAACGAATTGTAAGTTGAAGGCGGGAGAACTGCCTGTTTCAACAGAAAGGACTGCATTATGAAGATCATTGTGGATATGATGGGCGGCGACAACGCTCCTCTGGCTGTACTGGAAGGCACAGCACAGGCGGTCAAAGAATATGGTGTGGAAGTCCTGGGTGTAGGTGACGAAGCCCTTGTGCGCAAAACAGCAGCTGAGCACAACATCCCGCTGGATGGCATTGAGCTGGTCCATTGCACGGAGGTCATCGAGATGTGTGACGAGCCGGCACGAGCTATCCGCTCCAAAAAGGATTCGTCCATCGTGGTTGGTCTGAATCTGCTCAAAGAGGGCAAGGGCGATGCATTTGTTTCTGCTGGCAGTACCGGTGCACTGCACGTTGGTGCAAGCCTGATCGTGCGTACTCTGCGCGGCATCAAGCGCCCGGCGCTGGCTACCATGGTCCCGGCCAAAAAGCAGGCTTATCTGCTTCTGGACTGCGGTGCAAACGTAGAGTGCCGCCCGGAGATGCTTTCGGCATTTGCAGTTATGGGCAGCTGCTATGTCAACAAAGTGGAGGGCCGCAAGGACCCCAGTGTTGCACTGGCAAACAATGGTGCCGAGGAGAGCAAAGGAACCCCGATGCTCAAGGAGGCACATCAGTTGCTCAAAGCGACACCGGGTATCCGCTTTGTGGGCAATATCGAGCCGAGGGATGTACCCAATGGCGAAGTGGATGTGGTAGTCTGCGATGGTTTTACCGGTAATGTGATCCTCAAGCTGACCGAGGGCGTAGCAAAAATGCTGCTGGGAATGCTCAAGGAGATGTTCCTTAAAAATCTGGGCGGCAAGCTGGCATACCTTCTGCTCAAGAGCGGCGTGGCAGACCTCAAGCATCAGATGGACAGCGAGGAATACGGCGGCGCCCCCTTCCTGGGAGCAAAGCAGCCGGTCATCAAGGCGCACGGTTCTTCCAAGGCGAAAGGGATCAAGAATGCGATCCGTCAGGCCAAGACCTGTGTAGAAAACGACCTTTGCGGTACCATGCAGGCAGCACTGGACGAGCTGGCAGCTGCACAGCAGCCGGAAGAAAACTAAAGCACCAACGGTCTGCCCTCCGGCCTCCTTTGCGGGACGGGAGGGCTGGCTGACATAAATTCAAGGGAGTAAAAAGTTCATGAGCCATCAGTTGGAAACAATTATTGGTTACAAGTTCAAAAATCCGGAGCTGCTGCTCACTGCGCTGACCCATACCAGCTACGCCAACGAGAGCCGGGTCCCGGTCAAGCACAACGAGCGGCTGGAGTTTCTGGGAGACAGTGTGCTGCAGATCGTTTCGGCAGACTATCTGTTCCATGCCTATGCAGACCGTCCGGAAGGCGACCTGACCCGTACGCGTGCCAGCCTGGTCAGCGAAGGTGCGCTGTTCCAGTTTGCACAGGAGATCAATCTGGGCGAATATCTGCGCCTTGGCCGTGGCGAGGAACGCTGCGGCGGCCGTTCCCGCCCGAGTGTCGTCTCGGATGCATTCGAGGCGCTGATCGCAGCGTTGTATCTGGATGGCGGCATGGAGGTGGCCCGCAGCTTTATCCTGCCGTTTATCACGGAGGGCAAACACGCAGAGGCAGACTATAAGACCCGTCTGCAGGAGATCGTGCAGCAGAACCCGGAAGAACGGCTGAGCTATGTAGTGGAAAGTGAGTCCGGCCCGGACCATGACAAGCACTTTGTGGTGGCGGTGCGGTTCAATTCGGATCGTGTGGCCCGCGGTGAGGGCCGCAGCAAGAAGGCGGCGGAACAGCAGGCAGCGCGGGAAGCACTGAAGCTGCTGGGCGTGATAAAGGAAAAATAAAATGGTATTCAAGGAACTGGAGATCCAGGGCTTTAAGAGTTTTCCGGATAAGGTCAAGATCACCTTTGACGAGGGGGTCACCGGTGTGGTCGGCCCCAACGGCTCAGGCAAGTCCAACCTGTCGGACGCAGTGCGCTGGGTGCTGGGCGAGACCAGCTCCCGACAGTTGCGTGCGGCGGGCAAAATGGAAGATGTCATTTTTGGCGGTACCCGCCGCCGTGGTGCGATGGGGTTTGCCATGGTGCGTCTGACATTGGACAATTCTGCCCACACACTGGATCTGGATGCCGACGAAGTGACCATTGGCCGTAAATATTATCGTTCCGGCGAGAGTGAATATACCATCAATGGCCAGATCTGCCGGCTGCGGGATATCTACGAGCTTTTGCTGGACACAGGTATTGGCCGGGACGGCTACTCGGTGATCGGTCAGGGACGTATTGCGGAGATCGTATCGGTCAAGAGCAGCGAGCGCCGGGAGATCTTTGAGGAAGCCTGCGGCATTGCAAAGTATCGCTATCGTAAGACCGAAGCCGAGCGCCGGCTGGCCGCAGCAGGTGAAAATCTGGAGCGTCTGAGGGATATCCTGGGCGAGCTGGAAAGCCGGGTCGGCCCGCTGGAAAAAGAGAGCGTCAAGGCACAAAAATTTTTGGAGTTGAGCGCACAGCGCAAAACACTGGAAGTGACTCTCTGGACCGATGGCGTTCATCGTGCCCGGGAGGCGGTGCGCCAGCAGGTGCGGGATTATGAGACTGCACAGGCAGATTACGAACGATTTGATGGACAGGCCAAAGCCGCAGAACAAGAGGCTGAGGAGATCCGTATGCAGGCACAGCAGCTGACCATTGCGGTAGAGCGCCTGAATGGGGATATCCGCAGCATCACCCAGCAGATCAGCGGCAGCGACAGCCGCATCGCAGTGCTGGAAAATGATATCCAGCGCAACGAAGAAAGCGCACGATCTCTGCGGGATGAGATCGCTGCAGGCCAGCAGGATGGTGCCCAGGCAGACGCTGCATTGGTCCGCCATCGTGCAGTGGCAGCGGCGATGGAGACTGAAGGCGAAAAGCTGGCAGCAGAACTGGAAGAACTGAATGCGCAGATCGCTCGTCTGACAGAGGAGAGCAGTGCCAGCGGTGCACGCAAGGACACGGTGCAGGCACAGATCGCGGCCCTGACAGCCCAGCGTACCGATGCACAGGTGGCGCAGGCAGCAGCAGACACTGCAGAGCAGGCAGCTCAAGAGCGTTTGCCCGGCCTGGAGCAGGCAGTGCAGGAGGCCGCAGCGCAGCAGCAGGAAACTGCGGAGGAGCTGGCGCAGACGGCCCAGTATCGTCAGAGTCTGGAAGCAACCGAAAAGCAGCTGGCCAATATCCGTTCTGGCCTGGAGCTGAAACTCCAGCGCCGTACAGCTGCTTTGGATGAGGCCGATGCGGCAGAGCAGCGTCTGGGCCGGGAGCTGGATGCGGCCCGTCAGCGCCTGTCGGTGCTGCGCGAGCTGGAAAAAAACATGGATGGCTACCAGAACTCGGTCAAGGCGGTCATGCGGGCAGCCGGTGCACGACGTCTGCGGGGCATTGTTGGACCAGTTTCCTCTATCCTTCGGGTAGAACCGGGGTGCGAGGTGGCAATTGAAACGGCTCTGGGCGGCGCACTGCAGAACATCGTGGTAGAAAACGAAGCAGCAGCCAAGGCGGCGATCGCATTGCTGCGCAGTGACAATGCAGGCCGTGCGACCTTTTTGCCTTTGGATACCGTTCAGCCAGGTGTGTTCCGGGGCAGGCTGTCCGGCACAGCCAGACTGGCTTCCAGCCTGGTGCAGGCGGATGCACAGTACAATAACATCGTGTCCAACCTGTTGGGCCGTATCGTAGTTGTGGACGAGATCAACGAAGGCTCCCGCATAGCACGGGAACTGGGCTACCACAACAAGGTGGTCACACTGGATGGTCAGGTGGTCAATGCAGGCGGTAGTTTTACCGGCGGCAGCGTGCAGCGTTCGGCCGGTTTGTTTACCCGCAAACAGGAAATGGAGGAACTCCGTATCCGGGCAGCAAAGCTGCAAAAGGATTGCATTGCAGCGCAGGAACATACCGATCGGTGTAAGGAACAGGTCGATGCCATCCGTGCGGAGCTGACAGCTACTTCCAGTGAGCAGATCACGGTGGCCAACGACCGTGTCCGTGCGGAGGCTGAGCAAAAGCGTCTGGAGGCACTGCAAAGCCAGTTCGCCTCTGCATTTGCAACACAAAATCAGGAGCTTGAGGCTTTGCGCACCGCTCTTGCAGAAAGCCGTACAAAGGCGGATGCTGCTCTGCATCAGCAGGCAGAGCTGGATGCGAAGATCCAGCTGCTCACCGCAGAAATGAGCCGCATTGCAGCAGGCGATGACAGCTTTTTGGCACAGCAGAATGAACTGGCACAGCGCCTGAGTGCAAAACGTCTGGAACAGCTTACCCGCCAGAAGGATGCGGAACTGGCCTACAGCCAGATCCGCGCGCTGGAACAGCGTGTCCGGGACGCAGATGCCCGCCGGGCTATGCTGGAAGAAAGTCTGGCGGCTCTGGCAGCCCGCAGTGATGCCTGCCGGGCAGAGATCCAGGAGATCCGTCAGGCAAAAACGGATAGTCAGGAGCAAATCGCTCAGAAAGAGCAGGAGATCCGTCAGGCAACAGAGCAGCGGCTGCTGCGCCAGCAGGCAGAAACAGCGGCGCTGAGCCGTGCCCGCACGGCAGCAGACGGCCGTGAGGAAATGGGCCGGGAGATGGCGCGTCTGGCTGAGCGCAAAGCGGCAGCCGAGAGCGAATACGATCAGACCGTGGCAAAACTGTGGGATGAGTACCAGTTGTCCGTCAGTCAGGCGGAGGACTTGTGCATAGAATTTGACAGCTTGCCCGCTCTGCGGGCACAGGTGGCCGACCTGCGGGGCAAGATCCGCGCTCTTGGCAGCGTAAACGTCAGCGCAATTGAGGAATACAAGGAAGTCAAGGAGCGCTACGATGCTCTGAGCACACAGGTGGCGGATGTGGAAGCCAGCAAAAATGAGCTGACCCGCATGATCACAAACCTGTCCAGCCAGATGCGTGAGATCTTTACGGACAGTTTCCGGGCGATCAATGAGAACTTTGGCCGGGTGTTTGCAGAGCTGTTTGGCGGCGGCGAAGCCAGTCTTGTGCTGGAGGATGAGAGCGATGTGCTGACCAGCGGCATTGGCATCCGGGTGGCACCGCCGGGTAAGGTGATCAAAAATCTGGAAGCGCTTTCCGGCGGAGAAAAATCGCTGGTGGCCATCAGCATCTATTTCGCGATTCTGGCGGTAAACCCGGCACCTTTCTGTATCCTGGACGAGATCGAGGCGGCGCTGGACGATGCCAATGTGGTGCGTTTTGCGCAGTATCTGCGCAGAGTCAGCGACAAGACCCAGTTCATCGTTATCACTCACCGACGCGGTACAATGGAAGCTGCACAGGTGTTGTACGGTGTTACCATGCAGGAGGACGGCGTGTCGAAACTGCTCAAACTGGATCTGGAACAGGTTGACGCAAGCCTGGTTTCCTGATATAAAATAAATAAAAAATGATAAGGAGGACACCATGGGGTTCTTCGGATTTGGAAAAAAAGAAAAAGACAAAATGAAGACCGGTCTGGAAAAGACCCGTACTGGCTTTTGGGGCGGTATCTTTAATACCCTCACAGGCAGCGTCATTGACGACGATATGTACGACGAGCTGGAAGAAAAGCTGATTCTTGCAGATGTTGGCGGTGAGGTCGCCATCCATCTTGTGGACCAGCTGCGGGACCGTGTGCGGGAAAAGGGGCTGAAAACCGGCGAGCAGGCTGCAGATGCACTGCGTGAGATCATTGCAGAGGAAATGCAGCCGGAGGCAGAGATGGATCTGTCCGGCAAGCCGGCGGTCATCCTGGTCATCGGCGTCAATGGTGTGGGCAAGACCACCAGTATCGCAAAGCTGGCAGACTTCTATACCCGTCAGGGCAAGAGGGTCATGCTGGCGGCGGGTGATACCTTCCGTGCAGCGGCCAGCGAGCAGCTGGAGATCTGGGCTTCCCGTGCAGGGGTGCCCATCGTCAAGGCCGGCGAAGGTGCAGACCCGGCGGCGGTCATTTTTGACACAGTCAAGTCGGCCACTGCCCGCGGCTACGATATGGTCATTGCAGACACCGCAGGCCGGCTGCACAACAAGGCCAACCTGATGGCCGAGCTGTCCAAGATCAGCCGCAGTGTGAAAAAAGCATCGCCTGATGCAAGTCTGGAAACATTGCTTGTTCTGGACGGCATTACCGGCCAGAATGCCATCAGTCAGGCAAAGGAGTTCTGCAAGGCTGCAAACGCGACGGGCATCATCCTGACCAAGCTCGATGGTACTGCCAAGGGCGGCTGCGTTGTGGCCGTCAAGCAGCGGCTGGGGCTGCCGGTACGGTTCATTGGCGTAGGAGAGGGCATCGACGATCTGCTGCCCTTTACGCCGGAAGGCTTTGTGGAAGTGCTGCTGCCCCGTGAGTGGAAGCATTAAAGGAGAATAAGTATGAAGATCTGTGCAGCTACCGGCAATGCCGGTAAGCTCCGGGAGCTTCGGCGTATTCTGGAAGCGCAGGGCCATGAGGTCCTGAGCCAGAAGGAGCTGGGCATCACGCTGGAGCCGGACGAAACGGGTACTACTTTTGCAGAAAATGCGCTCATCAAAGCACAGGCGATCTGTGCGGTGAGCGGTCTGCCCACCATTGCGGATGACTCCGGCCTGTGTGTGGATGCGCTGGACGGTGCACCCGGTGTTTACAGTGCACGTTACTGCGGGCACCACGGCGACGACGAAGCCAACAACGACAAGCTGCTGGCTGAGATGCAGCAGATCCCGGAGGGGCAGCGCGGCGCAAAGTTCGT
>CAYXQN010000013.1:0-27976 GCA_964466825.1 uncultured Faecalibacterium sp.
AACCCATCACGCCGATCTTGCGAACGATACAGCCTTTTGGAAGGTAATCAATATATTCAGGGACGATTTCAATGGAAGAATCTCCGTGAGATAACCGGATTTCGGGTGATCGTTCAGATACTCAGCTTTTATCTGCTATACCTCCACTCATGTTAGTGTGTACACACATTATAGCATCGCTTTGATATTCTTTTCAATAGGTCTGGCAAAATTTGCTGTAAAATAATGCAACTATTTTATGAACACACACCATTTGATCGTTTTTGCTGTGTTCATTGTGCCGTAACTCACTGCATGATAGCGAGATTATGCGAGTACGATAACTTTTTCACTCATCCAACAATCCTCGCCTTACAAAACAAAAAGCAGGCACTTTTCAACCCTTAAAAGCACAAAAACAGGCGACACCCAACCAAAGTTGAATGTCGCCTGTTTTGTTGTCCAATCCTGTTTGCAGTTGCTGATTTCGTAATTCTTTCAAATTACTGTCTTATCAGCACACAGCCATCTGTGCGGTGTTTTTGGAAAAGCAGATTCAGCCCTTGAGCGGGACAAAGCCGACAAGGTCCTTGATGACCTCGCCTGCAAGGATCAGGCCCGCCACGGAGGGCACAAAGGCGTTTGATCCGGGTGTTGCACGGCGGGTAGAGCCCGGCTCAGCAATATCCGGGGTGACCACCGGGGTCATGGCCGGTTCCTGCGAATAGACGACCTTGAGCTTTTTGATCTTACGCTTGCGGCACTCGGTACGCATGACCTTGGCCAGCGGGCAGACCGAGGTCTTGTAGATATCGGTGACCTCAAAGCGGGTGGGGTCCATCTTGTTGCCTGCCCCCATTGCGCAGATGATGGGGACCCCTGCAGCGTTGGCACGCATGACCAGCTCCAGCTTGCCGGTAACGGTATCAATGGCGTCCACCACATAATCGTACTGCGTAAAATCAAACTGGTCTGCGGTCTCCGGCATAAAAAAGGTCTTGTAGGCAGTGACCCTGATCTCCGGATCGATATCATGGACACGCTCTGCCGCCGCATCTACCTTGTATTGGCCAATGGTACTGTGGGTGGCGATGATCTGACGGTTGAGGTTGGACAGGCAGACCGTGTCGTTATCGATCAGGTCCAGTGCACCCACGCCGCTGCGGGCCAGCGCCTCCACAACATAACCGCCTACGCCGCCCACACCAAACACAGCCACACGGCTGTTCCTAAGGGTCTGCATAGCATCTGCCCCCAGCAGAAGCTGGGTACGGGAATATTGATTCTGCATGGTATTCTCCTTTTTGGGGTCTTCTCAGGTGTTTTACCGTTCCACCCGTGTGATGGTGCCGCCGCCCAGAACCGTGTCGCCCAGATACATTACCACCGCCTGACCCGGGGTGGGTGCACGCTGGGGCTGGTCAAATTCCAGGCGGATCCCGTCCTGCGTCGGATAGACCGTAGCAGACTGTTCCGCCTGATGATAACGGGTGCGGGCCGTGACACGCATCGGCTCGGTCAGCTGATCAATGGCGATCCAGTTGACCTCGTTGGCATATACGATGTGATCGAACAGGCTGGTCTCCGGACCGACCGTGACCGTATTGGCCTGCATATCCTTGCTGCAGACGTAGACCGGCGCACCCATAGCAAGGCCAAGCCCCTTACGCTGGCCCAGCGTGTAGCGCACCGCACCGCTGTGCCGGCCCACGACCTTGCCGCTCTGATCCAGAAAATCGCCCGCCGGGTACTTGCGTCCGGTGAATTGCTCCAAAAAACGGGCGTAGTCCCCATCCGGAACAAAGCAGATATCCTGGCTGTCCTGCTTGGACGCATTGATGAAGTTTTGCTCCTGTGCAATACGGCGCACCTCGGTCTTGTGCAGGCCGCCCAGCGGGAGCCGGACATGAGCCAGCTGCTGCTGGGTCAGATTGTAAAGCACATAGCTCTGGTCCTTGCCTTCATCCAGACCCTTTTTGAGCAGCCAGCGGCCAGTGGCCGGGTCCTGCTCTACCCGGGCATAATGGCCCGTCACCAGATATTCCAGCCCATGCTCCTCCGCCCAGGCCAGCAGATAAGCAAACTTCATATATTTGTTGCAGTCGATGCAGGGATTTGGCGTACCGCCCTGCTCGTAGACCCGGACAAATTTGCCAATGATCTTTTCCCGGAAGTCAGCTGTGCGGTCCAACGCTTCAAACGGCATCCCAAGGGTCTGCGCCACCTTGGCGGCATCCTGGATGTCCTGCTGCGAACCACAGGTCTGCACGCCCTGAGGGTCGATAAAATCTTTGCTGTGCAGCCGCAGGGTCACACCCACACAGTCGTGACCTGCCTGCTGCATGAGCCACGCTGCCACCGAGCTGTCCACACCGCCGCTCATAGCGATGAGCGCACCCGGCTTTTTAGCTCCTGTATTCTGTGTCATTGATAAGCCACCTCTGTTCATCAACATACTAAACAAGTAGTTATATACTATCGCAACCGCAGTCTGCTGTCAAGACGCAGAAAATTCCTGCAGCTTTGCCAAAAGAGCCATCCGCTCGTTGGGTAGACGATCCTGCAGGACCTCCTCCAGCAACCGCTCCAGCAGCTGACGCAGGCCTGGCCCGGCCGGAACGCCTGCAGCCATCAGGTCTCTGCCATTGACCGCCAGCTGAGACACCTTGCAGCAAACACCGGCAGCCTCCAGTTCTTGTGCCTGTTGCAGCAGAGCAGGCCAGACGGCCTGTTGTTCCGGATGCAACGCGCTGCAAAATGCTGCCTGCTGCTGCAATGCGGCCAACCCCAGACTGCCCAGCAGACGTTTAGCCTGCAGCCTCAGCTGTGCCGGCTCTGAGGCCGGACAAAATTCCTGTTCCCGCACCAGCAGAGCGGTCTGCTCGATAAAGGCGTTGGAACAGCGCAGCCGTTTGAGCACCCTGCGTGCTTCCGCTTCGCCAAGGGTGCACAGCAGAACTGCCCAGCGGACACTGCACCACTCTGTACCGGATGGACAGACATCCACCCGATGCCGGGCGGCTTCCAGTGCCGCAGATGACAGCTCCGGCAGGACCTGCGCCAGGACGGACGGGTCCAGATAGCGGCCCGGTGCCGGTGCGGAGAGCAGCTTGGTGAGTTCTTCTTCTATACGCTCTGCCGAAACGCAGCACAGCTTCTGGCTCAAAGCACAGGCTGCCTGCCGGGTGGCAGAGTCGATCGAAAAACCATAACGGGCCGCAAAGCGGTACAGCCGCAGGATCCTGAGGGCATCCTCCTCAAATCTCCTTTGCGGATCGCCGACCGCACGGACGATGCCGGCTGCCAGATCCGCCTGGCCCCCAAAGGGGTCCACCAGACCTTTGCTGCTGTTATAGGCCATTGCATTGATCGTAAAATCCCTCCGGGCAAGGTCCTGCACTACATCAGGAACAAAATGCACCTCATCCGGATGACGGCCATCGGTATAGGAACCCTCGGTGCGGAAGGTCGTGATCTCGTACAATGCGCCCTGCCATTTTACCGTGACCGTGCCATGCTGCAGGCCGGTAGGGATGCACTGTGCCTCGCCGAACAGCTCTATGACCTGCTGCGGCAGTGCGCTGGTGCAAAGATCCCAGTCCTGCGGGGAACGCCCCAGCAGGCTGTCCCGCACACAGCCGCCTACCGCATAGGCCGCAAAGCCTGCGCTGTGCAGCTGTTCCAGCAGCTGTTCGGCACCCGGTTCCAGCTGAATGGTCATTGCCCTTCCTCCTCATATTGCAAAATGATGCGTTTGCCGTCTGTGCCACACTCAGCCGCCGGAAAGAACTGCTGTGCCTGCGCAAGGTGTTCTTCCGGCTCCAGGATCATGGGCGAGTAATGGGTAAGCCACAGACGCTTTGCATTGGCCCGTGCCGCAAGAGCGGCGCTCTGGCCAAAAGTGCTGTGACCATACTGTTTTGCCTGGTCCTCCTGCTCCGGCAGTGCATAGGTTGCATCACACAGCAGAAGATCGGCCTCCCGGGCCGCCTGTTCCAGCGCTGCACAGGGTGCAGTATCGCCCGAAAAGACAAAATTCAGACCACGGCGCGCAGCCCCAAGCACCTGCTCCGGCTGCACCTGTGTGCCATCTGCCAGCAGAACGGTCCGGCCGCGCTGCAGTTCTTTCCACTGCTGCAGCGGGACCCCCAATACACGGGCACTGTCGGGATCAAATTTGCCGGCCCGGGGAAGCTCCAGCCGATAGCCAATGCTGGGCACCCGGTGCCGGGTCCGGAACGGGATCAGCTTTGCCCCGGCCGGCCAGCCTTCAAACTGCTCGGCCAGCAGTACGGGCTGATCCGACAGCATCTGCATCCGCACCGGGTAAGGGAGCGGCCCCGCAAGCACCCGCAGTGCTGCAAAAATCTCTGCTCCCCCCACCGGGCCATAGACCGTCAGCGGTTTTGTTCGCCCCTGGCAGCCCAGGGTCTGCAAAAGTCCGGGCAGACCAAAAATGTGGTCGCCGTGATAATGGGTCAGGCAGATGGCATCCACCTTCATCAGGTTGACCCCTGCCCGGCGGGCTGCCGTCTGCGTCCCCTCGCCGCAGTCAAACAAAAGAGCATGGCCGCAGCATTCTGCCAGAGCGACCGTGAGAGCACGCTCCGGCAGAGGCATGGTGGCCGCAGTACCCAAAAGTGTAATGGTAAGCATAAGCGTTCCTCCGTTGTTCTTCCCTGATATCTTACCACATCCGGTGCGGATACACAATCATTGAGCGAAACGCATAGGATAGAAAAAGCAAAGGAGGCCTGCCCATGCGCCGCAGAAAAAACACCTCTTTCCGGCATCAGCCCCGGCACTGGGTCCATTGGCTGCTTTTAGGGCTGGTGGTCCTGCTCATTCTGGGGATGGTCTACGCCTGCACAGCCCAGCAGATGATCTACTCCTCCCACGGGACCATGATATTTTTGCCAGACACCTCTTTTGGCTGAGCGGCACTGCCGCAGGCAAAAAAAAGCTCCTGCCGGGCTTTGGACACGGCAGGAGCGGATGGATATCGTTTGCTTAGTAGTTATGCTTTTTCAGCTCAAAATAACTCTGGGGATAGGAGCAGACCGGGCACTTGAGCGGTGCAGACTTGCCAATATGGGTATAGCCACATTCACGGCACTGCCAGACCTGCTGTTCCTCACGGGCAAAGACGGTGCCTTTTTTCAGCTGTTCGGCCAAGGCACGATAACGTTCTTCGTGCTCTTTTTCGATCTGTGCCACCATCGTAAAGAGTGCCGCGATCTGGTTGAAGCCTTCTTCTCTGGCCTCCTGTGCCATGCGGGGATACATATCATCCCACTCGTCGTGCTCACCGCCTGCCGCAAGCTCCAGACACTTGATGGTGTCGGGCAGCTCACCGCCGCACAGCAGCTTGTACCACATTTTTGCATGAGCCTTTTCGTTGGAAGCGGTCTCCTTGAAGATCGCGGCCATCTGCTCATAGCCTTCTTTTTGGGCAACACCTGCAAAAAAGGTATACTTGTTGCGGGCCATGCTCTCGCCTGCAAAGGCTTCGATCAGGTTTTTCTCGGTCTTGGTACCTTTCAGTTCCATAGGATACTCCTTTCAGATTCAGGGAATGATGCCGGGCAGCGCCCCAGCTTTATCATATACTCCGTACCGTGATTTTATACCAACGGCAACGGTTTTGTTCCCATCTGCAGCAACAAAAGATGCAGCGGCGACACGCCACCTTTTGCTTTTTGTTCCTGTCTTTCTGAAAAGAGTATCCCACACCCTCCGTTCCGGGCTATAAACAATGCCTGTTTTACTTTAAGGTCCCCGCTCAATTATGCTGTTTGAGCGCACAGACTGCGATGCTCAGTGCACTCCATGCTGCCTGGTACATGAGCACTGTGGCCACCGAAAGCTTCCAGATAGTGCCCGCCCAGGTCAGGAGCAGTGCAATGGCAACGGAAAACACCACCGAGACCAGCTGCACTGTGGTGGCACTGGTTTCAGCGTTTTGTGCCTGTTCTGCCGCCTGCAGACCGCCGGTAAGGCTGGCAAAGCCTTTGTTATAGTACATACAGCAGTTTTGCGGAGCATCGGCCAGTTGGATCGCTGCGCACTGAGTCTGATCCAGCATTGTGATCATATCCTGCGGCAGATGGTACGCCGCTGCAATATGCCGGGCTTTCAGGCTGGGGTCTTTGGAGCTGACCAACAGATGGATGTTTTCTTTTTGCAGTGCAGCCAGACTGCGGGCTGTGTTACGCCCGCCCACATACTTTAATACGAACATGGCATGCAGATTGCCGGAGACTGCCAGATACAGGATCTGGAGCTCGCCGTTTTGCGAATGAGATGCTTCGTATTCCTGCTCCGGCAGAGCGATCTCTTCCCGTTCGAGGTACTCCCGGGTACCGATAAGCACACGGTTGTTCTCGCACCAGGCCGAAATGCCCAGCCCCTGACGGATCTCCAGGTCCTTGACCGGGAACAGGATATCCGTACGGTCCTCGATGATCTGACGGAACAGACCCTGCAGGGTCTGGCAGCTCTGATTGAGAATGCTTGCCGCATACAGGATCGCCCGATCGATCCGGCCGCCCTTGAAGATACGGATGTCCTGCAGCTGAACACTATCGGCGGTGAACAGATCGTCCGCATCCACCTGAATGGTGTCAATGCCGCCCAGTTCCTGAATCGCCTCCCAGCCGGGGACCACAGCTCCTGCCGCTGCACCGGAACGGTACAGCCGCAGAGAGGTCAGGCCGGAGATCATCGTGGAAGAAAGCGGTGCGCCCATGCACAACACAGCGGTCATTGCACAGACAGCCTTATCCAGCCCTTTTCCCGTGATCAGCAACAGCAGGCCGCTGAGCACCGCCGTGCCCAGCAGAATGTACGAGATCTTGCGCGCACGACGCTCACTGGCGCGCTCATCCAGACTCTGATCCACAAAGCCTTCGGTGCTCATGGCCGGATGGCTGAGCAGGACCCAGGGATCCTTTTGTTCCATCTCCTGCGCCAATGTGCGGAGGAGCTCTTTTTCTTTTGCGCGGTAGACGCCACGATACCCGGCATCTTCTGCAAGCTGCTCATAACCGCCCTGTACCGAGGCCAGCATCAGACGGCTGCCCAGCAGCGCCAGGAACAGCCCAAGAGCCGCCACACCGGACAGCAGCGTGGGTGCCTCGGCACCACGGAATGCACTTGCATGGATCAATGCCAGCACTGCCTGCAGCAACGCTGCCGCTGCCGCCAATGCGGGCATGGAATCCAATGTAGCACGCTGGCGCAGCCCCAGAAGGCCGTCCCGCACCACCGGGAAGGCTGCAAAGACGCTGGCCGCCAGCAGCAGAAGGTTTGCACCATAAAATGCCGCCGGGGCAGCATCCGGATCCAGGACCGGCAGTGCCGGAACGAGCCGCTCTGCCATCAGACCAAAGTGCAGCAGCACTACGGCCAGTATGCCCGACAGGACACACCGCAGGGTGAGCGTTGCGCTCATCCTGTGCAGATGATCTTCCACCGGGATCTCTTCCGGCTCATCCAGATCCTCTGCTTCCACGATCAGACGGGGCTGCTCCGGTTCCGGCTGCGGCACCGGGCTCGGTTCTGGGGCAGCAGCAGGCGTTACGACCGTATCAAAAGTATCCTCTGCCGGTGTCAGTTCCGGCTCCACTGCCGGAGATGTCGGCTCTGCCGTCCGGGACTGGACCGGAAGTTCCTCCGCCCGCTTGCCCGTTGAAGCGGACGACTCTACCGTCTGTCCCTCCGAGGCAAATACGATCCCACCGATCGGAGACGGGATGGGTTCCGGTTGTTTTTGCTTTGCAGGCCGCAACTCTTTTTTGGGTTTTGGCTGCGGGGCCGGTGCCTTTTGGCTTACACTGCTGCCCAGCATCTGCTTGAGCTGCTGCATCTCCTGCTGCTCGATCTGCTCCTGCGGCAAAAGCTCCTTGGGTGCATTTTTCTGCACCGGACGCTTTTCTTTTTTAGGCTTCGGCTTTGAAACCGGAGCGGCAGGCTGCTGTGCCGACTGAGAAGGTTTTTCCGGCTTTTTTTCCGGTACAGGCTGCTCCTTTTTGGGGGCAGGCTGCGGGGCCGGAACCGGCTGCGGCTTTTGTGCAGGCTGCGGCTGCGGGGCCGGAGGCTCCTGCGGGAATGCAGGCTCCGGGTCTGCCGTGCGCAGCATCAGGTCCATATCATCTTCCGGAGCGCTGGCAGCACCTTCGCCCAGCAGGATCTCGCCCGTAGGGATCTCCAGTGCCAGATCCTCCTGCGGCTCCCGCTCCTTTTTGCCAAACAGACGCCCGAACAAGCCCTTTTTTTCCGGCTGAAGATCCGGCAGATCCTCCTGCGTCATTTCTTTGGGGATATCCACCACTGTAGTCGTGAAAAAGCTGCGGAACTTTTCGTCCGCAGAAAGCTGTTCCTGTTTGGTCTTGTGTTCCTGTTGATCCTTCGGCATTCTTGTCCCTCCTGAATTTTTTAGTTGGAGTTACAGACCGCTGGGGTCATTCCGCCTGTGCGGCACGCTGGCTCTGGATCTCGTACAGGATAATACCAGCAGCCACCGATACGTTATAGCTGTCCACGCCGGTGCCAGGGGCAGCCATGTCCAGACGGACAACACCATCGCACAGCTTTTTGACCAGCTGCGACACACCGCTGCCCTCGCTGCCCAGTACCAGGGCGATCGGGCCGGTAAGGTTGTTCTTGCGCAGAGAAACTCCATCCATGTCTGCACAGTAGACGAATACACCCTGCTCTTTGAGCCGGCGGATCACCTCGCCAATGTTCGCCACACGGGCCACCGGCAGGCGCTCAGCTGCGCCAGCGCTGGACTTGATGACAGTAGGCGTGACCGATGCACCGCCCCGCTTGGGGATGACGATGCCATGCGCACCGCACAGCAGCGCACTGCGCATTACTGCGCCCAGATTGTGCGGGTCCTCAATGCCATCGCTGAGCACGATAAACGGAGGCTCGCCTTTTGCCTTGGCTGCTGCCAGCAGATCATCCACCGTGGCATACTCGATCTCGCTTGCAAACGCTGCAACGCCCTGATGGCTCTCGGTGCCGGTGATCATGCGCAGCTTATTGGGGTTGACCCGCTTGACGGCTGCACCCGCATCCTTTGCCAGTGCTGTATAATATGCTGCTACTGCAGGGGCCATCCCATCTGCAATCAGGACGGTGTCTACGCCGGATCCGCTTTTGAGCAGCTCTGTGACCGGGTTTTTGCCGTAAACAAGGCTCTCGTTTTTGGGCTGCTGATGCTCCTGCTCCTCTACATTGCGGCGGGGACGGCGGGGCTGATTACGTTCTTCCATACTTTGGTTGCTCCTTCCATTTATATCACGCAGACAGACACAAAGTCCGCTGCCACGGCACAGGGCAAAAGCCACGGTGCCAAAGATTTGTTTTGACAATGCTCCAAAGTAAAGTATAACATAAGCCAGTCCTGTTTACCAGCAAAAAGCCTGTTTTTATTCATCCTCCTTTTCAAATTTTCACTTATTTTCTACAAGCGGCAGCACCGCACGTTTGCAGAAATGTTCTGCGGTCTGACAGCAGTATACCCGCCAGAGAAGGATGTATCCATCGGTTTAGCCAGAGAAAAAAGTTTTCCACATTTTTGCGGTATACATTTCGTAAAAGAGGCCGATTTTTTCCACATGTTGAAACCTCGGTGGAAAAAGTGAAAAAGTCAAGATTCAAAGCCTGTTTTTGGTGTGGAATTAAACACTTTCCACGGAGTTTTCAACCGCAGGTTCCGAGTCCGGTTGATTTTTTGCTTACATTTTGTAATTTTCAAGTCGGAATTATGACAAATTTTTAAAGGCAAAACCGGCTGTTTTTGCAAAATCCACCAATACCATTTTGACGAATGTTGATGTTTGTTGAAAAGACTGTCTTTGTATCGGGACCCCCACGATCACATCAATTGATGCGCAAACCGGAGTTTTGTTGCCACGCATCGTCATTTTGCCGTTTTTTACCGGATTCGACAGCGAGTTGCACAGAAAAAGAGTCTGGCCGGATTGATTTTAGATTTCGTTTGGGGTATACTATGAGTGTGTGGGTTTGTTAAGCCATGCACAATTCGGCATGGACGTTTTTTTGACCCGATAATTTGTGGAGGTAATGAATAATGTTGGTAAATGCAACCGAAATGCTGCTGAAGGCTCGCGATGGTCACTACGGTGTGCCTCAGTTCAACATCAACAACCTGGAGTGGACCAAGGCTGTCCTGACTGCCTGCGAGGAAATGAAGAGCCCTGTGATCCTGGGCGTTTCTGAGGGCGCTGGCAAGTACATGACCGGCTACAAGACCGTTGCTGCTATGGTCAGCGCTATGGTGGAGAGCCTGGGCATCACCGTTCCTGTTGCTCTGCACCTGGACCACGGCTCTTACGAGGGCTGCAAGGCCTGCATCGAGGCCGGCTTCTCTTCCATCATGTTTGATGGCAGCCACTACCCCATTGAGGAGAACATTGCAAAGACCAAGGAGCTGGTAGAGCTGGCACACGCTCACGGCGCAAGCATCGAGGCTGAGGTCGGCTCCATCGGCGGCGTTGAGGACGGCGTTGTTGGCACCGGCGAGATCGCTGATCCCGAGGAGTGCGCAAAGATCGCTGACCTGGGCATCGACTTCCTGGCAGCAGGCATCGGCAACATCCACGGTGTCTACCCCGAAAACTGGAAGGGTCTGGACTTTGAGGCTCTGGACCGCATCCACAAGGCTACCAACAACATTCCTCTGGTTCTGCACGGCGGCACCGGCATCCCCGATTCCATGATCGCAGAGGCCATCAGCCTGGGCGTTTCCAAGATCAACATCAACACCGAGTGCCAGCTGGCATTTGCTGAGGCTACCCGTAAGTATATCGAGGAAGGCAAGGATCAGTCCGGCAAGGGCTTCGACCCCCGTAAGCTGCTGGCTCCCGGCGCAAAGGCCATCGAGGCCAAGTGCAAGGAGAAGATCGAGCTGTTCGGCTGCGCCGGCAAGGCCTGATTTTCCCCTTTTCCACTGAAAAAGTAAATCTTTAAGCAACAACACCCCGACCTGTCAGAAGCTCTGACCGGCCGGGGTGTGTTTTGTACTATCGAAAGTTTTTCCGGAGATCTTTTTTGTTTGGCAGGAGCTGACGGCAGCAGTACAGCACTTCGTTTTGCAAATGCTTAACAAAGTTTAAGGCGTACGGTGATTGACACTCTTTTCACAGACATGCTACAATATTTGTGTTGCTACTGCACGCTCTGCTGTGCAGTTTTTGTTTGAAATGCTATTTTGTCAAGAAAGAAGAAGGAACAACTTATGAGCAAGATCTCCCGCAAAGGCTTTTTGAAGATCGCTGCTGCCGCTGCCATGAGCGGTGTGACCGCCGGCGCTCTGTCTGCCTGCAACGCAAACAGCACCTCTGCCGCTGCCTCCTCCAGCACTGCTTCCAGCACCGCTGGTGCAGCCGGCACCTACATCCCCGGCACCTACGAGGGCACTGCTGAGGGCATTTCTTCCACCGTCAAGGTGACCATGACCTTCTCCGATAGCGCCGTGACCGACGTTGTTGTGGATACTTCCGGCGAGACCGCCTCTTACGGCGCTGCCGCTGCCGATGAGCTGCGTGAGCAGCTGCTGGCTGCCGGTTCTGCTGAGATCGACGGCGTATCCGGCTCCACCATCACTTCCGATGCCGTTATGAAGGCTGCCAAGAGCTGCTACGCTCAGGCAAAGGGCGAGGCTACTGTCACCTCCATCCAGCTGCCTACCGGTGACGAGAACGACTGGCTGGGCAAGGAGCCCGACATCGACGAGGCTGCCATCACCGAGACCATCGACACCGACATCGTGATCGTCGGTGCAGGCAACGGCGGTATGTTCGCCGCTGCTTATGCTGCAGCAAACGGCCTGAACTTCCGCATCATTGAGCAGAACGGTGCCGTGCAGGACACCCGCCACTGGTACGGTGCCATCGACTCCTCCGCTGCAAAAGAAGCAGGCGAAAAGCCCTTTGACCGTGCAAAGCTGCTGAGCGAGATCTCCCGCTATGCATCCGGCAAGTGCGATCAGCGTGTCGTCAAGACCTGGATCGACGAGTCTGCTGCAATGCACGACTTTATGCGCAGCATCGTAGAGGACCAGTATGGCTGGACCTGCGAGTTCACCTCCGGTACTGAGGCTGCATGGCCTGCTGAGAATGCTGAGCACAACACTGATTACCTGTTCCCCATTGAGGAGCACACCTACTACACCAGCGAGAATGCTTCCGGCATGCAGCGCAATCAGGTGTTCCAGGATTACATCGAAAAGCTGGGCTACGGCATCGACTTTAAGACTGCTCTGGCCAAGCTGGAGAAGGATGCTTCTGGCCGCATCACCGGTATCATCGCTCAGAGCACCGAGGACGACCATTTCATCCGCTACAACGCAGCCAAGGGTGTTCTGCTGGCTTGCGGCGGCTACGCTGGTAACCCCTACATGATGGAGCAGCTGGATCCCCTGGGCACCTCTGTCACCACCGCCTGCTCCTACTCTCCCGCTACCAAGGGCTACGGCATCCGTGCAGCAGTCTGGGCTGGCGCTAATCTGGATAAGGAAGCTGCTCCCATGCTGTTCGACCGCGGCATCGTGGCACCCGGCGTGGACTCCGGCTATGTGGAGAGCGACACCGCATTCGGCGGCAAGGCATTCCCCGGCACTGTGAGCCAGTACAACACCGGCACCCAGCCCTTCCTGAAGGTCAACCGCAACGGCGAGCGCTTTGCCAACGAGAGCTGCCCCTACAACGACATCTCTTATGCTTCTGCTCACCAGCCGGGCCGTGTGTATGCACAGATCCACGACGCAAACTTTGCGGAGGATATCGATCGTTTCCACACCATCGGCTGCTCTGCAATGTCCCGTAACATCCCCCAGATGGTCACCGGCATGATGGAGGGCATGATCGCAAACGGTCTGATGTTCCGCTGCGATACCCTGGACGAGCTGGCTGACAAGATGGGCTTTGTGGGCGAGGCCAAGGAGACCTTCCTCAAGACGGTCGATCGCTACAACGAGCTGTACGACGCACAGGAGGATACCGATTTCGGCAAGCCTGCTTACCGTCTGAGCGCGATCCGCACCGCTCCCTTCTATGGCTGCTGGCTGGGTGCTTCTCTGCTGACCACCGAGCAGGGCATCGCCATCAACGCCAAGGGCCAGGCTCTGGACACCAACAACCAGCCCATGGAAGGCCTGTACATCACCGGTGATATGTCCGGTTCCTTCTTTGCCAACAACTACCCCTGCCTGATGGCCGGTGTTGCAATGGGCCGTACTCTGGTCTTTGCCATGAAGGCGATCAAACAGATGGCTGGTCTTGAATAAGCTTTTCTATCTTCTTCATCTTTTTAAAAACAGGAGGGGGGCCCCGATCGGGGACCCCCTCCTGTTTCTTTTTGATTTATAAAATCAGTAGTCTTCTCCGCAGCCCAGCAGGAACTTCATGTATGCAAAGGTGCGTTCCTGACCAAGGTCCCGCACCATCTTCAACAACTTTTCCAGCATAGCACGGCTCTCGGGATGGAGCAGGTAGTGGTCTTTGCTGCGCTCGTAATAGTTCCATGCCGCAGCATCGTTGTACCGATTCCCCAGATAGATCTGGCTGGCAGCCACCCGGTCGCAGACCATCTCGCAGATATAGCGCAGCGGGATCTTCATGCCGGCCAGGCCATCCTTCTGGCTGCCATAGTCGATCCAGTATTCCAGATGGTGCTTATTGCGGCCCTTGTGATGCAGCCAGGCTGAAGTATAGCCCTTGGCCTCCCGCTCAGCCTCGTTGGGGCTGTGATCCCCCTGATAATAAATACATCCGGGAATGAACTCGGTCGGACTGTACTTGCTCAAATCATGCGCAAGACCCTGCTGATAAAGCCCACAGGCAAAACAGTATTTCATGACCAGCAGTTTGTGCCGGGTAATGGTTTCAAAATGTCCCTTGATGTTCATAAGATCACCTCATCCCTCTCTCCAGCGGACGGTCCAGCTGCCCTCTTTCAGGAGGCGCAGATCGTTGCTTTCAGAAAAATCTTCCCGGTCGCGGGTCAGATTGGGGTTATAATACGGATCGTCCAGAATGTTGGCCTTGCCATGGAGCTCGTAGAGGCGAGCCTGCTCTGACGCAAACCGTGCCGCCTTGACCGGGTCCTTCTCGTCCCCGCCGCGGCTCTTGCTCTCGTGATGGATCAGTTCCGCATAGGGTGTCCACACGATACGCCAGCCTGCATCCCGCACACGGAGGCAGAAATCCACATCGTTGAAGGCCACTGCAAACTGCTCGTCCAGACCGCCCACCTGGTCAAACACATCCGTCCGGACCAGAAGGCAGGCACCGGTCACTGCTGAAAAGTTCTGCACTGTGGCAGCACGGAACAGATAACCGCTGCCTCCCCGTTGTTTGTACTTATGGCTATGACCTGCATAACCGCCCAGACCCGTCACAACACCGGCGTGCTGCAGGGTATCGTCCGGATAATAAAGCATTGCACCACAGATCGCCGCACCGCCTGGATGGTCACACTGGCGCACCAGTTCCCCCAGCCAGTCACCGTTGCAAACCTCTACATCGTTGTTCAGCAGCAAAAGATAGTCGCCCTCGGCATATCTGCGGCCAAAATTGTTGATGGCCGAAAAGTTGAAGCCTTTTTCCGGATAGGTGACCACACGCAGCCCCTCGTAACGCTGCTTCGCCTTTTCGTAATAGGAAAACGTGACCGGTTCTGTGGAATTGTTCTCGATCACAATGACCTCATAGTTTTCCCAGATGGTCTTTGTCCAAATGCTGTGCAGACACTTTTCCAGATCCTCTGTGTGGTCCTTGTTTGGGATCAGGATACTGACCTTTGGCTGACCGTTGAGCTGCCACCGGACCCGGTAAGTGCTGGGGAACAAACCCTCCTCTACCGTGCCGCTGCGGCCGGTGCGCTGCAGATGATCTGCCAGCGCTTTTTTTGCAGCTGCCGCCACATACGGCTTTGCCTGTGCACCGCCGGAGGTGGATCCTGCGTGCACCCGCCAATAATACAGCACCTGGGGCACATGGGCCGCACCGCCGCAGCGCTCGATCAACCGCAGGAACAGGTCATGGTCCTGGCTGCCGTCGCACTCCGGCCGCTCGCCTCCCATCTGCTCATAGAGCACCCGCTTAAACACCGCCAGATGGCAGATATAATTGCAGCAAAGCAGGTAGTCCGGCGCATAGTCCGGCTTGAAGTGTGCTGCTCCCGGGCGGCGGATACTCTTGGTAAACAGTGCTTCGTCACTATACAAAAAGTCATCCGGCTTATGGTCTGCACGCAGTGCAAGGATCGCCTTGCCCATCGTGTACATGGCGTGGGGTGCAAGGATATCGTCGTGGTCTGCAAGGGCCAGGTATTCGCCCTGTGCCAATGCTGCTGCCGCATTTGTGTTGGCCGCGATCCCACGGTTTTCGATTTTTCGGTATACGATCCGTTGATTTTTCGACTGATATTCCAGCACAACACGTTCCACTTCCGGATGATCCGCATCCGATGCATCGGCCAGCACCAGCTCTCCATTGGGGGCCGTCTGCGCCAGAAAGGAGTCCAAAAATTCCCGCAGGTATTTTTCAGGCGTATTATACAGAGGGGTCAGGATACTGATCTGCGGCAGGCCGCAGTCTTCTGCTGTTCTGTCCGCATACTCAGCCCGTTGGGCCTCCAGCACCTTTTTGGCAGGCAGGTAACGAGCCCTCTTGCCAAAGCACCGCCGTTTGACAAAACCGCAGCCACGCACCAGCATGGTGCCAAAGCCCTGATCCCGGGTCAGCTGCACAGCATACCCTGCCAGCTCCCGGATGCGCTTGAGTTTTACGTTCATACCTTATGCCTCGCCACGGTGGGTCGCACGGTATGCTGCGCAGACCGTGGCTGTATCGCCGTTCATCTTGAGCTGGCCATGGCTGAGCCAGGCCACCTTGGAACACATCCGCTCGATCTGCTCGATGGAGTGAGACACCAGAATAACGGTCGTTCCGCCTGCCATCAGCTCCTGCATCCGCTTTTCGCACTTTTGCTGGAACAGAAAATCGCCCACCGAAAGCACTTCGTCTGCGATCAGGATATCTGGCTTTGTAATAGTGGCTATCGCAAATCCAATGCGGGCTACCATGCCGGAGGAATAGTTCTTGAGCGGCACATCCAGAAAGTTTTGCAGCTCACTGAATTCCACGATCTCGTCAAACTTCTCGTCCAGATACCTGGGCGAAAAACCCAGCACTGTACCATTGAGATAGATGTTCTCCCGGGCAGTCAGATCCATATCAAAACCAGCGCCCAGCTCGATGAGCGGCGCAATGGTGCCGCCCACCGTCACCTTGCCCCGGGTGGGTTTATAGACCCCTGCAATGGTCTTGAGAAGGGTGGATTTGCCCGAGCCGTTCAGGCCTACAAGGCCATAAAAATCGCCGGGCATAATATCCAGGCTGACATTGCGCAGAGCGTAGAATTCATCGTACTTCAGCCGCCCCTGCACCATGGCCAGAAAATATTCCTTCAGACTTTCGTGCTTCTCGGTGGAGAGGTTGAAGCACATGGAAACATTATCCACTTTGATGATCGGTTCCATTCTTCATCCTCCTTAAATGTGCAGCACAAAACGATCCTGCGTTTTGCGGAACACCCATACACCCACGATCATGGACAGTACCGCACAGCCGCCACAGACTGCAAACATATTAAAGTCCAGCGGAATGCCCCACATGACTGTGCGGCGGAAGCCGGTGATATACCAATAGATCGGGTTGAGCTTGATGATCTGCTGCATATTGAAGCTGCCAATGGAAAAGGTCATCTGCGCGGGATCATAAAAAATCGCCGAGAAATAGAGCAGCGCCGTGATGAACACGCTCCAGATATGCATGATATCCCGGAAAAATACCGTAGCCGCTGCCAAGAACAGGCCTACCCCCAGGCTGAAGATGAACAGCGTTGCCAACGGATAAATTGCCTCCAGGATGGTCCAGTGGAACGATGCCCCCGTAAATACCATGACCAGCAGCAATGCCACAAAACTGAAAAAGCAGTTGACCATTGCAAAGCAGCATTTTTCCAACGGGAAGATATATTTGGGGATATACACTTTTTTGAGCAGCGGCGCCGCACTGAGCACACTGCTCATGCTGGTGGAAGTTGCTTCATTGAAAAAATTGAACAGCAGCTGACCGCACATCAGAAAAACCGCAAAATTGTCGATTCCGCTGCCCCGCATGTCCATCAGACTGCTGAACACCGCCCAATATACCAGGCACATCAGCAGCGGATTGAGCACGCTCCATACCACGCCCAGAACACTGCGGCGGTACTTGAGCTTGAAGTCACGGCTGACCAGATTGAGCAACAGATAGCGATACCGCCAAAAGCCATTGCACATTGCTTTGAGTTTGGCCACAGCGATCACCACTTTTCGAAATATTCAAACTTCTGTGCTGCAAACGGCTCGTGCAGCTTGTCCTTTGCACTGGTCTTATGCTCGCAGCCGCAGTCCGGCCACTGGACATTGACCGTGGGGTCATTGTAAGGAATACCGCCCTCGCTGGTGGGGTCATAAACATCGGTGCATTTGTAGCAGAACTCTGCCACATCGCTCATCACCAAAAAACCGTGGGCAAAGCCCTCGGGAATATAGAACATCTTTTTGTTTTCCTCAGACAGGGTCACGCCCACCCACTTGCCAAAGGTAGCGCTGTTCGGGCGGCAGTCCACCGCAACATCATACACTTCGCCCTTGGTCACACGCACCAGCTTGCCCTGCGTATGCTCCTTCTGGAAGTGCAGGCCCCGCAGCACACCTCTGGTAGAACGGCTCTGGTTGTCCTGCACAAACTCCTTGTCAATGCCCGCTGCTGCAAACTGTTCCTTTTGATAGGTCTCCATAAAGTAACCGCGGTCATCACCAAACACCTGCGGCTCAATGACGACTACACCGGGGATCTCTGTGGCGGTAAAGGTAAACTTGCCCATATTTTGTACCTCTCTTTTGTGAAGTATTTTCTATTTCAGGCTCCCCAAATCATGGGAGGGATCTGCATCATCTTCTGCGACGGCGACGGCGTTTGCGCAGCCGTACGGATACCGCAAGCACCAGCACCGCAAGGAGCGCAACGCCCAGCAGCACCAGCGGCAGCAACAAAACATATTTCCACAGTTTGAACTTCGGGGCCACATCCTCAGCCGCCGGGAGCTGTGCATCCGCACTTTGTGCCAGCAGCTGCTCCAGGCCGGAGATCTGTGCCTCTACCCGCAAGGTGGCATCCTCCTGCAGGCTGCCGCCATGGATGGTGTACACTGCATACACTTCCGGTGTTTCGCCCAGCAGATACCGGCCGGGCAGCTCCAGCTCTACCGTCACATCCTGTGCCGAAAGCCCCTGTGCCAGCAGCAGCCGTGCACCGGGGTCACTTACCGTCACCGTACCCAAAGAGGCGCCGCCGCCCACAACGTCCAACTGTGCGGTAGTACCGCCAGCCGGCAGCTCCGTATAACCAGTATAGGTATCAAATGCGTAGTTCAGCAAGGTACGGACATCGGTATACTTGTCGGTACTGGCATTGCTCTGCATGGTCACACAGATCAGACGCACTCCGTTCTGTTCTGCCAGGCAGACATAGCTGTAGCGCGCCTTATAGGTATAGCCGATCTTGGAACCCAGGATGGTGGAGATGTTGTACCGGCTGGAACCAATGCGCATCTTATCCTGCTGCGAGAAATAACGGGTGACCGGCTGCAGATTGGTCGGCTGCATCGTATAGATCTCACGGCGGGTAAACACTTCTTCAAAACCGGGCTGTTCCAGTGCCCAGCGCAGGATCTGCGCCATATCATAGCAGCTGGTATAGTGATCGGTGGAGCTGATGCCATGAGGATTGGCAAAGTGAGTATGCTCCAGCCCAAGCTCTGCCACCTGCTCGTTCATTTTGGCAACACCGTCCGCAATGGTCCCCTCGCCAAAATACTCTGCCAGAACATTGGCACCGTCATTGGCACTGGCCATCATGGTCGCATACAATGCGTCGGTAAGCGGAACTTCTTCTCCTACCTGCAAAGCGATGTGGCTGGAATCGGTACCTGCCAGAGAATAAACATCCTCATGGCTGACCGTAAGCAGCACATTATCCCACATCCCCTGGGCTTTTTCACACGCAAGACCCAGCGTCATTACCTTTGTGATCGATGCAGGGTGCAGTTCCTCGTTCATATTTTGCTGTGCCAGCACAAGGCCGGTATCAGCATCGATGATACAATACGCCCGTGTTGCGCTGAGCACCGGTGCGGCAGCCGCCGCACCCGGCGCTGCAAGCGCACACAGGATCAGCAGGAAAGCGCATAGCGCCGCTGTAAGTTTTTTCATCCGTTTTTACTCCATCTGTTTGTTTCTCCAGCAGGCCCACCCACCGGACATTGATATCAGTATAGCATATTTTTCCCCTGCTGAAAAGTCATAGTCCGGCCTGCCGCAGCACCGGCTGCAGCTGCCGCCCCTGCAGAGCGGACTCCAGCGCCTGCGGCAGGACCGAAAGATCCGCCTTCAAACTTTGCGGTTTTTTGCGGCAGTCATCCTGCCCATAAGGCACAAAATAATAATGCTTCCGCTGATAGAGCCGGGCGATATTTTCACCAGACGCCCCAAGGCCATCGTTGGTCGATACCGCCAGCAGCACCGGACAACCTACCCGCAAAAGACTTTTGGCGGCCAGGGTCACCGGTGTATCCGAGAGCCCGGCTGCTAGCCGTGCCAGCGTAGCCCCTGTGCAGGGGGCCACTACCAGTGCCTGAGCCAGATGCTTTGGCCCCAGCGGTTCTACCCCTTGCAGGGTGTCCAGCACCGGATGGCCTGCTGCAGCCTGCAGCCGCTCCTTCCAGTATTCCCCGGTACCAAAGCGGGTATCCTGACTGGCGGCAAAGCTCATAACAGGCAGCAGGTCCCAGCCGCACCGGGTCAGGCTTTCGGCGGAACGCAGAGCCGCTTCCAGCGTACAAAAACTGCCGCACACTGCAAATGCAATGGTGCCCTTGGATGATGTTATCATGACTGTTCCTCCCGTTCCCGCAAAATGGTCAGCACCGTGTGTGCTACCGCTTCCCCTGCTGTTTCCGGCGCGCAAGCTGCCGGCAGACTGAGTGCATGGATGGCCCGGTGCCCCAACCGCTGTGCCGCTGCAAAATCGGTGCCGCCGGGACGGGACGCAAGGTCCACGATCAAACTATGCGGCCGCAGCTGTGCCAGGACCGGCGCTGAGAGCACCTGGGCCGGGATGGTGTTCACCACTGTATCAAAGGCTGATACCAGCGCCGTCAGCGGCTGCAGGGATGCAGCACGCAGACCGGAGCTTTCGGCCAGAGCCCGCTGAGCCGGACGGCGAGCCGCCACAGTCACCTGCGCTCCCAGAGCCTGCAGCCGCTGCCCCAGCGCCTGCCCTACCGGCCCATATCCCAGCAACAGGATCTGTGCACCCCATAGAGTACGGGTGCACTGCTGCAATAAGATCCCAATACAGCCCTCTGCCGTGGGGATCGCATTATAGATCGTCAGCTCCGGACGGGCAAAATAATCCACCAGCTCCACCCCAGCTTCACGGGCGACCCGTTCTGCCTGCGGCGACACCTTGCCGCCCAGCGCCAGCAGACCCGGTTTTGCTGCCCGCAGCAGTTCTGCCAGCGGTGTACGGCCAGCGTCCAGAGGCAGCGGCAGCAAACAATAGTCTGCCACTGCCATCTGCTCGGCTCCGCCTATCCGATATCCCGCCCGGGCCAGTGCCCTGCCCGCAGCAGCCTGCCGGGCATCGGCCCCCACCACCGCCACAAGTTTTTTGCCCTCCATACCCGCTCCCCCTTTGATTTTATGCCATCTTATGCCCACCGGCTAACAGGTGTTCCCGCCGGGGCCAAACAAAAAAGCCCCGGTACGATCCGTACCGGGGCAGAGTGCTATTAAAAACTTACTGGTTTTCCACCATCATTTTGCTTGCCTTGTAAACGTCACCGCAGCCAAGCGTGATGACCAGATCGCCGGGCTGGGCGTTCTGCTTGACCCACTGTGCAGCAGCCTCCAGACTGTCCACCAGCACAGCGCCGGGGATCTTGGCAGCCAGCTTTGCGCTGGTGATCGAGGGATCATTGGGCTCGCGGCTGCCCAGAATGGGGGTCAGCACCGTAACATCCGGGATCTGCAGCACATCCACAAAGTCATCGAACAGCATTTTTGTACGGCTGTATGTAAACGGCTGATGGACGGCGATCACACGCTTGTAACCCATTTCCTTCGCAGCGGTCAGGGTAGCCCGCAGCTCGGTGGGATGATGAGCATAATCATCTGCTACCAGTGCACCGTTGCACTCGCCGCAGATCTCAAAACGGCGGCCCGCTCCCTTAAAGTTCAGGGCAGCCTCTGCACACTGCTCCACGGTCAGACCAATGGAACGGCAGACAGCGCACATGGCCAGTGCATTGTAAACATTGTGGCGGCCAGGCACTGCCAGACGGATGTGGCCGGGCTCCTTGGTGTTCCATTCTTTCAGATCGAACTCAAAGAAACCGGGCTTGTACTCCTGCACATTGACTGCACGGTAGTCCGCATGGCTTTCCACTGCAAAGGTGCGCACACGGCGATTCAGGGTGTACATAACATCCATGGTATTCTTGTCGTCCGCATTGGCAAAGATCATGAACTGGGTCATCAGCGCAAAACGCTTGAAGGCAAACTTCAGCTCACCCATGCTGCCATAGTAGTCCAGATGATCGTTATCGATGTTCAGCACCACCGACAGATAGGGGGTCAGCTTGAGGAAGGTCTCTGCAAACTCGCAGGCCTCCACCACGATATCATCACCCTTGCCTGCCTTGCCGTAGCCGCCGATCAGAGGCAGCTTGCCGCCAATGATCGCAGAAGGATCACGGCCAGCCAGCTCCAGAGCCGTAGTGATCATGGCCGTGGTCGTAGTCTTGCCATGGGTACCGGAAACGCAGATGCTCTGCTTGTACAGACGGCTCACATAGCCCAGCAGAACGCTGCGCTCGATGGTGGGGATGCCGTAGGAGGCCGCAGCACTCAATTCCACATTGTCCTTGGAAATAGCCGCAGAATAGACCACCATATCCGCACCGATGACATTATCGGCGCTGTGGCCCAGCATGACCTTGACGCCCATCTTGCGCTCGGCCTGCAGGATGCTGCCCTCCAGCACATCGCTGCCGGAGATCTCGTAGCCCTTGGAAGCCAGGATCTGGATCAGCGGATACATTCCACTGCCGCCGCAGCCGATGAAATGAAGCTTTTTGACATTGTCCAGCAGGTGCTGGTTGTAGTCGGTGAACATGAACATAGTACGTTATCCTCCAAACGATAGAACAGCCGCCGTACGGCTGTGACCGATCAAGTATATATTGATACATTCTATTATATAATTTTTATCGGATAAAATAAACAGTTAATCTCGATTTTTCGGAAAGAACCATAAATCTTTTTTGGTTTTTGTGGTTTCTGTACAGAAAAAAGCCACCCCGCAGCGTCCCTCGCACTGCCTGCAGAAACCGTTGCTGCAACACCGGCCTGTTCTTCATAAAAGATTTACAGTTTAACCTCTCCAAAATACTTCACAACTTTTAATCTTTTGTGCTACAATAGGTCCGTACATTCAAGCATAACAGAAAAGAGGCTTATTTGTGAGGATCAAGATCACTGCAGACAGCACCTGTGACCTGTCTGCTGAACTGTTGAAGACCTGGGACATCGACCTGATGCCCATGCACATCCTGATGGGTGACGAAAGTTATCTGGATGGTGTGACCATCCACCCTGCTGAAGTATTTGACCATGTAAGAGCCGGTGGCGAACCTCCCAAATCCTCTGCCGCAAATCCGGTGGAGTATGCAGATTTTTTTGCCCCCTTTGCACAGCAGTACGATGCAGTCATCCATATTTCGGTCAGTAGCAAATTGTCGTCCTGCTGCCAAAATGCACGGTTGGCTGCCGGAGAATTTGAAAATGTCTCGGTCGTGGACAGCCAGAATATCTGCACCGGTCAGGGTTATCTGGTCATCCGTGCCGCCAAGTTGGCTGCTGAGGGCAAAACGGCCGCAGAGATCGTGCAGAAACTGGAGAATCTTGCCAAGCGGGTGGAACTGAGTTTTGTGCTGGACCGGCTGGACTTTATGGCCAAAAGCGGCCGCTGCTCCGGCGTATTGGCCTTTGGCGCCAACCTGTTGGGCATCAAGCCGGCTTTGGAGATCATTGACGGCGAGCTGAAGGTGGTCAAAAAGTACCGGGGCAGTCTGGCCGCCTGTGTCAGCAAGTACGCTGCCGACCGTCTGGCAAACCGGGACGACATCGAGGACGAAATGGTATTCCTCTCCTGCACCGAACCAAAGCCCGGCTGTGTGGAAGCATTGAAAGATGGTCTTGCCCAGTACGGCCGTTTTAACTGCTGCTATGAGACGGACATCGGCACCACTATCGGCGGATATTCCGGCCCGGGGACCATCGGCATCGTATTCGCCCGGAAGGAAGCCTGACCGTAAAAAGAACGCACTGCCGCCATTTACAGAAAACAGCAAAGAACCCAAGATACATTCTATTTGTAAAACCATGAAACAGACCAAACGAGGTGCAGTTCAAGCCGAACTGCACCTCGTTTTTTGCAAAGTCATTTCAGATATTTTGCCACCGCACGGGCAACGATGCCGCCCAAAATGCCAGAGACCACAAATTCAGCCACGCCCTGAACGCCTACCAGCAGCACCACGAACATCAAAGGATCTGCTGCCCCCTTGGCCGAAACAAGGTTCTGCACATAGCTGCAATTGTAGAACGCCAGAACGATATAGCCCATAAAAAACAGGGTATTGAGTGCCGGGGCACACATTGCACTGATCAGATAGCTCCAGCTGCGGGACTTATCTATTTTTTTCAGCCCACGGAAAATGACCCCCACGCAAGCGCCCATGAGCATCCGCATCCCCACACAGAGGATAAAGGTGTGTACCGGGCTGACCTGGAACAATGCGCTGGTCATCGCCGAGCCGCCGGTGATGGCATCGTAGAAGCTGACTGCGCCAAACACGCCGCCCAGCAAGGCTCCTACGCCAGGCCCCATCGTGATCGCACCCACCGCAATGGGCAAAGTCAAAAAGCTCATATACAGCGGGCCTACCGGCACACTGCCAAGACCGATAAGCTTCATGACCAATTCGATCGCCACCAAAAGGGCCACACGGGTCAGCTCCCGCGTGTGTGTATTGGTTCTTTTCATAAACAAATCCTCCTGCTGTCGTTCCGCCCATACGTCGGATACGGCGCAAACCTGCCCGCTCTGTGCGGGTTTTGAATGGATGTTCGGATCATCAGAACGCACCTTTGTGCACATCAGGCCAAACGTGCGAAAAACCATTGAAGTTTCTCTCAACGGGCAATCAATTTATAGGCTCTGCAAGCTTCCGCTTCAAAAACGGTCGCAGGGGAACTTGACCCCCGCATCCTTTCGGGCCACATTCAGCACACGGCTGACTGCAATGCTGGTATCCAGCATCCGGCTGCAAAGCTCCTGATCCCCGGTCTCGATGGCACGGGCAAACGCCTCAAACTCCGCCGCCTGCCGGGGACGGCCGCCATTGAGATTGAAGTGCTCCTCCTTGCCGGCATTGGGGTGAAATGTCAGCCCTCCGCAGAAGTTGGGCGTAGATTTTTGCATCAAGTAACCCTTGGTGCCCTGGATCATGCAGCGTGCCGGGGCACTGCAATCCTTGGCTGCAATGCTCACCGCCTTGAATCCGGTATAATCCAGCGTCAGGATCCCGCTGGTATCAATGCCGCGCTCCAGGTTTGCGCTGTAGTGTACCGCATTGGGTTCTCCAAACAGCCCCACGATATAACTGACATTGTACACGCCCAGATCCATCAGCGCCCCGCCTGCACAGCCGGGGGCGAATGCCGGCGGCAGCTCGCCTGCGCAAAAAGCGTCGTACCGACTGGAATACTGACTAAAACTGCATTGCACCAGCTTAACGGTGCCAATGCGGGGCAGCAGCTCCCGCAGTTTATCGTAATTTTCCAGATACTGCGTAGTGACCGCTTCAAACAAAAAAAGTTTTTTGCGGCGTGCCAAAGCCGCCAATTCTTCGGTTTCGGCCGCTGTAACTGCCATCGGCTTTTCCACGATCACATGCTTGCCTGCTTCCAATGCCACCCGTGCATACCGGGCGTGCTGGATATTCGGCACTGCAATGTAGACGATATCCACCCACTGCAGCAGTTCCAGATAGTTGGTCGTACACTGCGGCACACCATATTGCTGGCACAGATCCTGCGCCAGCGCTGCGGACCGCGGTGTACTGCAAAGCGCCTGCACCGTAAACGGCCCTTTTTCCACCAGCCAAGGTAAAAATTCCTGCACGATCTTGCCCGTGCCAAGAATGCCAAGTTTCATGTTGTTCTCCCTTATCCGTTTTTGTTCCGGCGGCGCCGCTTCTGCCCACGAACAGGCCGCCGGGAACGAGGCTCCCCTGTCCGCTCTGGTCGTCTGCCGCTGTGAGCCGTGCGCTGCACTGCTGCAGTCTCCTGCGGAGCATTGAGCTGATACAGCAGCGCAAGCCCCTTCATCAGCATTTCAGGGTCACTTGTCAGCGGATGACGGCACAGCGGCGTAACATATTTCGCCAATCCGCCGGTCACTACCAGCGATGCAGGCTTTCCAAGTTCTTCTTCTATGCGCTGTACCATCCCATCGATCAGCACTGCCGTCCCCAGCACGGAGCCGGACAGCATACAGTGTGCCGTGTTGGTGCCAATGGCCGTGTTGGGCGAAGCCAGATGCACCTGCGGCAGCTGTGCACATCGTTCACCCAACGCCCGCAGACCGGTGGACAGGCCCGGACAGATCACACCACCCCGGAACACCCGGTCCTCGTCTACTACATTAAAGGTAGTAGCCGTGCCAAGGTCCACTGTGATCACCGGCAGCGGATAGTTTGCCGCCGCATAGGCAGCATCCACCAGCCGGTCTTTGCCCACTGCATTGGGTTCGTCCACGCCCATCGTCAGCCCCGTGCGGATCTGCGGCGAAACGATCACCGGTGGTTTACCGGTATAATGCCGGGCACACTCTGCCAGTGCATCTGTGATCTGAGGCACCACACTGGTAAGCACCGCACCTTCAAACCGAATGGGACGCTCGGGATGGCGGCGGCGTGAAAACACCTTTTCCATTTCGACACGATATTCAGCAGCCGTCCGGGTACGCACCGTGTCCATGCGTGCCACAAAGCATACACGCCCGTCCCGAATGCCCCCCAGGGCGACGGTGGTGTTGCCTATATCAATGGCTAAGATCATAATAAAACCTTTCCGGTCATGATTCTCACAGGTAGAATAACGCTTCCTTTTACAAGCTGTATTTTACCGCATTTGTGCGCTGGATACAAGTACGCCGAAAAGATTTTGTTGTGCTGGCGGAAGTTTTGCATTATACTAAAGACAGAAATGTGAAAAACAGTCTGTTTTACCCGGAGGTATCACCATGGACTTAAAAGGCAAATGCGTCCTGTTGGGCGTCTGCGGCGGCATTGCCGCCTATAAAATGGCGAACGTAGCAAGCGCCCTGAAAAAGCTGGGTGCCGATGTGGAAGTCATCATGACCGAGAACGCCACGCAGTTTATCACTCCCATCACCTTTGAGACCCTGACCGGCCACAAATGTATGGTGGACACCTTTGATCGCGACTTTAAGTTCGAGGTCACCCATATTTCACTGGCCAAAAAAGCGGATGTGATCCTTATAGCCCCCGCTACCGCCAATGTCATTGCCAAGATGGCCCATGGGATCGCCGATGATATGCTCACCACCACCATTCTGGCCGCTGGATGCCCCAAACTGGTGGCCCCGGCCATGAACACCGGTATGCTGGAAAACCCCATCACGCAGGACAACCTGAAGACCCTGGAGCATTACGGCTTTACGGTCATTCCGTCCGAGAGCGGCGTGCTTGCCTGTAAGGATGTGGGCAGCGGCCGCCTGCCCAAAGAGGATGTTTTGATCGAACACATCCTGCACACCATTGCCCGCCCCAAAGATCTGGCCGGACTGCGGGTCACCGTGACCGCCGGCCCTACGCAGGAACCACTGGATCCGGTACGCTACCTGACCAATCATTCCACTGGCAAAATGGGTTACGCCATCGCCCGGGCAGCTGCCATGCGCGGTGCCGAAGTTACTCTGGTCCACGGCCAGACCGCTCTGGCTCCGGTGGCCTTTACGCAGGATGTGCCCATCACCACTGCCCAACAGATGTACGAGGCCGTCGCCGAACGCTTTGCGCAGACCGACATCCTTGTGATGGCTGCTGCCGTAGCAGACTACCGCCCCACCGCTGTAGCGACAGATAAGATCAAGAAAAAAGATGGTGACATGAGCATCCCGCTGGAGCGCACACCGGATATTCTGGGTACCCTTGGCCCGCAAAAAACCAGCCAGTTCCTCTGCGGTTTTTCCATGGAGACAAAAGATCTTGTGGAAAACTCCTCTGCCAAGTTGACCAAAAAGAATCTGGATATGGTCGTGGCCAACAACCTGAAGGTATCCGGTGCAGGCTTTGGCGTCGATACCAATATCGTCACCTTTATCACTGCCGATGGTACCAGGGAGCTGCCTTTGATGAGCAAATCCGATGTGGCAGATGCCATCCTGGACGAGATCCTGACCCGCAAAAAGAACAACAGATAACAAGACCCGCCCCAAAGCTGCCGCAGCCGGCAGCCCTGAGGGCGGGTTTTATCGTATCCGTGTTTCCTGCAGATCAATCGATCTCCTGCCCGCAGAAGGGGCAGCGCCGCAGCACAAAGTCCAGCACCGCACCAACCACACGCTTCCGCAACTGATCGTATGCACAGCTTCTACTACAACTAACGAGATATGCTGCAAATTCGTGAATATTTTTTCGCAAAAGAAAAACGCCTTGAGAGATTTCTCAAAGCGTTTTGTTCAAGTCGGCGACTACCTAT
>CAYXQN010000014.1:0-27233 GCA_964466825.1 uncultured Faecalibacterium sp.
CTGGAAACGGCTCGTGAAAATAGGTAGTCGCCGACTTGAACAAAACGCTTTGAGAGATCTCTCAAGGCGTTTTTTCTTTTTTGCAGGGATAAATCGACTTAACTGGAATAAAAAAGATGAATAGTCCCTGGTTGCAAAAAAGAAGTACTGCCGCTACAATAGAGCTATTCCCAAAGAAAGATGTGAAACATTATGCGTGATACACAAATTGATTTATGCGGACGAGTGGACTTTGAACGACAAACGCCGCTTTTGCAAAAAGAAGAAAGCTTTACCTTTGCCTGTGCGGGCTGCGGAGATTGCTGCCGTGGCAGGGAAGATATTGTACTTTCCGGATTTGACCTCTGGCGCATTGCGGCACGGCTTCGGCTTCCGCCGCAAACAGTGGCACGGGCTTTTTGTAAAGGCAGTATTGGTGCAGTAAGCCATCTGCCGGTGCTGCGTTTGGCTCCAGTGCGGGCAGAACGCAACAACTGCCCTTTTTTGACAGGGAACCACTGCGCCATTCATGATGCTGAGCCACTGGTTTGCGCATTGTATCCGCTAGCGCAGGAAATCACTCGCAAAGGGGAGATTTCATACTTCTTACAACCAACGAGCTGTGGCGGACAAGTTTTTGAAGCAAAGGTAGTAGACTATCTGAACCGATATAAGGTTCTGGCCAGAGAGAAGAGCGATGCAAAATGGGCGTTGACCTGCATGGCTCTTGAAGAGCAGGTGGAGGCTTTGGAATTGCAACTGGAGCCGGTGCTTGTGCGTAGAATGCAGCAAAAAATATGGCAGGCTTTGTATTATCAATACGATTATGAAAAAGAATATCTGCCGCAGTTGGAGAGTAATCTTGGATGGCTGCAGGAAGAATTTGAAAAAATAATGATGTATCAGAAAAAGAGAAATGACCTATCAAAAAAAATGATAGACTGAATTGGATTCATCGATTATTAGGGTTGTTTTCTCGAGAAATTGGATTGTTTTGACGAGTGAAGTGTGCTATACTTCAGACACCTGAAGCGGAAAGAAATAGAGTCTTCAGATTAAAAGCACAAATCCGGCATCTGTGCGCCGGGTCCAATAAAAAAAGAGGGAGAAATATTATGCGTAAGATCACTCGTCGTTCGTTCCTTGCAGCAGCTGCCGCCTGTGGCGCAGCAGCAGCCCTGACTGCTTGTGGTGGTTCGGATTCCACTACATCTTCCAATCCTACTGTAGCTGCCACCGGCGACAAAAAGTATACGGTTGGCATTTGTCAGCTGGTCCAGCACGCCGCTCTGGATGCTGCAACACAGGGTTTTCAGGATGCGCTGACCGCAGCAATGGGTGATAAAGTTAGCTTTGAGTTCCAGAATGCACAGGGTGACCCTGCAACCTGCGCTACGATTGCAAATGGTTTTGTTTCCACTGGAGTTGACTTGATCATGGCAAATGCGACAGCGGCTCTGCAGGCTGCACAGGCCGCCACGAATACGATCCCGGTGTTGGGTACATCGGTAACGGAGTACGGTGTTGCGCTGGGTCTGGATGATTTCTCGGGTACCGTTGGCGGAAATATTTCTGGCACATCGGATCTGGCTCCGCTGGACCAGCAGGCAGACATGATCGTGGAATGGATGCCGGATGCAAAGAAGGTTGGTTTGCTGTACTGCTCGGCAGAGGCAAACAGCCAGTATCAGGTCGATGAGGTGCAGAAGTATCTGGAAGCTAAGGGGGTTGCAGTTACGCAGTATGCGTTCTCGGACTCTAACGACCTGTCATCGGTCTGTCAGCGTGCAGCAGATGAGAACGATGCACTGTATGTTCCTACCGATAACACGGTGGCTGCAAACACGGGTATCGTGGATGGTATCTGTCGTCCCGCTAAAAAGCCTGTGTTCGCAGGCGAAGAAGGTATCTGCTCCGGCTGCGGTGTGGCAACGCTTTCTATTAGCTACTACGATCTGGGCTACACGACCGGTGAAATGGCTGTAAAGATCCTGAAGGGTGAGGATAATATTGCAACGATGCCCATTGAGTACACGGATGTGACCAAAAAGTATAACAAGACGATCTGCGAGGATCTGGGATTGACAGTACCGGCTGGGTACGAAGCGATTGAAGGCTGAGCTGTTTCAAGACCTGAAGAATAAAATAAGCGGAGAAGAGTGAAAAGTTCATTCTTCTCCGCTTTCGTATCAGAGAAAAAAGTGTCAAAAAGTGGAACAAGATGACGAGGAGGAAATTGTTTTGGAACTGATCGCAAGACTTGCTAATCTGCCCGGAGCCCTGCCGGGTGCCTGTGCACAGGGATTGATTTGGGGCATTATGGCCATTGGTGTTTACCTGACCTACCGCATTCTGGATGTGGCTGACTTGACCGTAGATGGGTCATTTGGCACCGGCGGTGCAGTATGTGTAATGTGTTTGCTGGCAGGGCAAAATGTTTGGGTGTCTATGCTGATGGCGCTTCTGGCTGGCTTGGCAACTGGCCTTGTGACCGGTTTGCTACATACCTTTATGGGTATTCCGGCTATTCTGGCAGGTATTCTGACCCAGTTGGCGCTCTATTCCATCAATCTGAAAATCATGGGCAAAGCGAACCAGTCCATCAATGTGGATAAATACGACCTGCTCATCTCACTGCGCTGGGTCAAGGAGATGGCACTGCATAACCCGATCATTATGGTTCTGATCGTGACCGCTGTGCTGATCGGAGTGCTGTACTGGTTCTTTGGCACCGAGCTGGGTTGTTCTATCCGTGCAACTGGTTCTAATGCAGCAATGTCTCGCGCACAGGGCATCAATACCAGTTTTAACACGGTTCTTGGTCTGGCAGTCTCCAATGGATTGGTTGCGTTGTCCGGTGCGCTGCTCAGCCAGTATCAGGGATTTGCAGACGTCAGCATGGGCCGCGGCGCAATCGTTATCGGCTTGGCAGCAGTGATTATCGGTGAGGCTGTGTTTAGCCGTATTTTTCATAACTTTGCGCTCAAACTGGCATCGGTGTCCATCGGAGCGATCATTTATTACATTGTGATCCAACTGGTATTGACATTGGGCTTTGATGCAAATCTGCTCAAATTGCTGAGCGCTGCAGTAGTTGCGATCTTCCTGGCAGTGCCTTATTGGAAAGGCAAGTATTTCTCAAAACCAATCAAGAAGGCAAAGAAGGAGGATGCAAAAAATGCTTGAGATCCAAAATGTTTCCAAGACCTTCAATGCGGGGACGGTCAATGAAAAAACAGCACTGAATGGTCTGAATCTGAAGCTTAATGAGGGCGATTTTGTCACGGTGATCGGTGGCAATGGTGCAGGCAAATCTACCATGCTGAATGCGGTGGCAGGTGTCTGGCCCATTGATGAGGGCAAGATCCTGATCGACGGTGTGGATGTGACCCGTTTGGGTGAGCACCAGCGTGCAGCATATATCGGACGAGTGTTCCAGGATCCAATGACAGGAACCGCTGCGACCATGCAGATCGAAGAAAATCTGGCTCTGGCAGCTCGCCGTGGCAAACGTCGGACCCTGCGGATCGGCATTACCAAAGCAGAGCGGGAACAGTATCGTGAATTGCTCAAAACGCTGGACCTTGGTCTGGAAGACCGGTTGACGGCCCGTGTGGGGCTGCTGTCCGGTGGTCAGCGTCAGGCGCTGACGCTGTTGATGGCAACCATGAATAAGCCAAAACTCCTGCTGCTGGATGAACATACTGCAGCACTGGACCCTAAGACTGCCTTAAAGGTGCTGACACTTTCGGCCAAAATCGTAGAGGAAAATCATCTGACGACCATGATGATCACTCATAACATGAAGGATGCCATCAAGTATGGCAACCGCCTTATCATGATGCACGAGGGACACATCATCTATGATGTGTCCGGCGAGGAGAAAAAGAACCTTCAGGTATCGGATCTGCTGGCAAAGTTCCAGGTCGCAAGCGGTGGTGAATTTGCAAACGACCGCATGATGCTTTCCTGATCGCAAATAGAAAGCTGCTGCGTTACCCCACGCAGCAGCTTTTCTTTTGCTTGCGGGTAGGTGCAGGATGTGTTACACTTATAAAAAATGGCAAAAGGAGGGGGCAAGATATGCTTCCTATATTCCAGCGGTTGATCACTTTGGTGCTTTGTCTTGTGACTTTAGGCAGATGGCAGCCGGCCCAGACGCCAACGGAGCTGCCGCAGCAGCCGGATGTTATTGCACAGCAGGTGGAGTTAATGACCCTGCGGGAAAAAGTCGGACAGCTGTTTATGATCCGACCGCAGGCACTGGACCCATCTGACACGGCAAGTTATACATCGGTGACGCAGCAAACGAAAGAAAACTTGCTGAAATACCCGGTCGGCGGAATTATTCTGTTTAAGGAAAATATTCAGGATCCGGCGCAGCTGGAAGCATTGCTGACAGACTATCAGCAGGCTTCTGCGCTGCCGTTGCTGGTGGCTGTAGATGAAGAAGGCGGCACGGTGACTCGTGTGGCGTCCAATTCGAAGTTTGAAGCAACAAAATATGCCAGTGCATCGGCGGTAGCAGCTTTGGGGGATACAGGGGCAGCCCGGGAGATGGGACGGACCATTGGTACTTATTTGAAGCGCTATGGTTTCAATCTGGATTTTGCTCCGGTAGCAGATGTGAACACAAATCCCAAAAACCCGGTCATTGGAAAGCGGGCGTTTTCCTCTGACCCGGAGATTGCTGCGCAGATGGTAACGGCCGCCGTGGAAGGCTTCCATGAGGCAGGGATGCTTTGTACCCTTAAACATTTTCCGGGACATGGCGATACGGCAACAGATTCACACCTGGGGATGGCCACGACGACCAAGACCTGGGCAGAACTGCAGCAGGCAGAACTGATCCCCTTTGCAAAGGGGATCGCAGCGGGGGCAGATGTTGTGATGGCTGCGCACATTACAACACCCAACATCACAGGAGACGATCTGCCGGCATCGCTCTCGTATGAGATGCTCACCGAGCGCTTGCGGGGCGAGATGGGCTTTGAGGGTGTTATCTGTACAGATGCGCTGGAAATGCAGGCGGTGACCAAATACTATTCACCCGCTCAGGCGGCTGTGCTGGCGCTGCGTGCAGGAGCGGATATCCTGCTGATCCCGGCAGACTTGCAGGAGGCTTTTGAGGCTGTGCTGACAGCAGTGGAAGATGGAACGCTTTCGGAGCAGCGGTTGGATGAGAGTGTATACCGCATTTTGAGCCTGAAACATAAAGCCGGCCTGCTTTGATCCGGTGCAAGAATAAAGATTGCGGGAGGATTACAAAACATAAAACTGGTTGATGGTTTCTTGACAAAGTGCGTTGACCGCCGTATACTAAATGCAATTGAATATGGTTTCTGAGCTGTAAGACCTAAAGCGTTGGCAATGGCTTGCAGCCGAGCGGCAGATCGTTGCTGCTCAGAGTAATGCGGGAAACGGCATTGCTTTCCGTGATTGAGAAGGAAACAGCATCTGCATACCAAACCCCGCAAAAGGGCTTGGCTTGTGTTTATGTTTGAGCTGTCTTGCTTTCAAGACAGCTTTTTTATTTGTACAACAGGAGCTGTGCGCATGGTTTTTTATACGGCAGACCCTCACTTTGGCTACCCGGCAGTGTTGCAGAAAACAGGGCGCCCCTTTGCAACGGTGGAGGAGATGGATCGGGTGCTGATCCAAAACTGGAACCGTGTGGTGTCAGACCAGGACACGGTATATCTTTTGGGAGATGTTGGAGGCTATTGTACGCCGTTTCCGGCAAAGCAGTTGGCGAGCCTGAAGGGGCATAAGCATCTGATCCGCGGCAACCATGACACGGGGCTGGAAGATCCCCAGCAGCTATTTGACTATTTTGAGTCAGTAAGCGATTTCTGGGAGATGGAGGATGGCGGGACACATATCGTGCTTTGCCACTATCCGCTGGTCCATGTGCGGGGAGGCCTGATGATCCATGGGCATCTGCATAATGCGCAGCAGGAGGGGTACAGAGTTTTGCAGCAGCTGCCGCGTGTGCTGAATGCGGGTGTGGATGTAAATGGGTTTTGCCCGGTCACGCTGCAGCAGTTGATCGAGAATAACCAGCTTTTTTACAACGATCCGCACCGTGGAGAGCAACAGCATCCGGAGCCGGGAAATCAGAAAAAGCGCCGGGGCTGGCAGGCGGATTTCCGTCCGGTTCCGGTAAAGACGATAAAATAAGCGTTCGCCGGAAGATGAGGTAAATGCGTTAGGAGTATTAAATCAATGAAAAAAGAAAAGCAGCTTCCGTATGGAGTGGTACTAACGGCATTGGTCGTTGGGCTGATCGTATGCATTTTGGGTTCAGTAGTGCTGGGGCGTTATCCCATCGGACTGAAGGAGATGGGTGGTATCCTGCTGTCCAGATTTGTGGAGATCGAGCGTTTTTGGCAGCCTGTGCAGGAATCCCTGTTGATGCAGCATCGCCTGCCGCGCATACTGCTGGCCTGTATGGTCGGTTGCTGCCTTGCCACGGCAGGAGCAGCTTACCAGGGAGTATTCCAGAATCCAATGGCGGCCCCGGATATTCTGGGCGCATCCTCTGGAGCGGCCTTTGGCGCAGCGCTGGCGATCTTGCTCCATATGGGCAGTGGCATGATAGTGATCATGGCGTTTGCCTGCAGTATCATCACGGTAGCAGTGGTGATTTATGTGGGTAACCATACAAAAGGCAAACGAGTCACAAGTCTGGTGTTGGCGGGTATTATGATCAGCTCGCTGGTATCTTCCGGTACATCTTTCATCAAAATGGTGGCAGACCCTTCGGATCAGCTGCCTGCCATTACATACTGGCTCATGGGCAGCCTGAACGGTAGCTGCCCGCAGGATGTGCTGTTGGCGGCGATTCCTATGTTGGCTGGCCTTGTGCCGCTGTATTTGCTGCGGTGGCGTATCAACATTCTGACGCTGGGAGATGATGAGGCTCAGACGATGGGCGTAAATGCAAAGCGTCTGCGGGTGATAGTCATCCTTTGCGCCACATTGATCACGGCAGCCAGTGTGGCCGTCAGCGGCGTGATCGGCTGGATCGGTCTGGTCATTCCGCATCTGACCCGGCGGATGGTGGGTAATAACTACAAGCAGCTGCTGCCGGCGACAATGCTGTTTGGTGCGATCTTTTTGTTGCTGGTAGATGACCTCTCCCGTAATATGCTGGCAACAGAAATCCCCATTGGTATTCTGACCAGCTTTATCGGTGCGCCGTTCTTTATTTATCTGATCTCGAAGGATGGTGAAAAGCATTGAGCATTCAAGTCAAAGAGCTGAGCTTTGCATACGGCAGCCATGCCGTGCTGCATGATGTGAGTTTTCAGGCAGAGTACGGAGAGTTTGTCTCGGTGCTGGGCCCCAACGGTGTCGGAAAGAGCACGTTGTTCCGCTGTATTCTTGGTCTTCTGGAGCCGTCCGCAGGGCAAACCTGTGTGGATGGAACGCCTATCACAGAGTTTTCAGCGGTGCAGCTGGCAAAAAAAATTGCATACATTCCGCAGTCCCATCACCCGGCATTCAATTACAGCGTGTTTGATATGGTGCTGATGGGTTCTACTGCTCAGTTGGGAGGATTGTCCTCTCCGGGCCCAAAACAGCTGCAGCAGGCTCAGGCTGCACTGGAGCGGCTGGGGATCGAGCATCTCAAAGACCGGGGCTACGGCAATATCAGCGGCGGCGAGCGTCAGCTGACCCTGATCGCCCGGGCTATGGTGCAGCAGGCAAAGATCCTGGTCATGGATGAGCCGTCAGCCAGCCTGGACTTTGGCAACCGTATCCGTGTGATGCAGACCGTCCGTCAGCTGACCCAGGAGGGGTACTGTGTCATTCAATCCACTCACGATCCGGACCAGGCATACCGCTATTCCGACAAGGTGCTGGCATTGCACGGCGGTCGTGTACTGGCATTTGGCACCCCAAAAGAGACCATCAATGCTTCGCTGATCTCTGCTCTCTATGGAGTGGAAGTGGAGGTCTGTCCTATGCAGGATGATACGGTGCGTGTTTGCGTACCCAAAAACTTGTAAAGGTAAGGAGAATGACGATGAAAAAAATCTCAAGACGCAGTTTTTTGACCGTGACAGGCCTTGTGACAGCATCGGCAGCTTTGGCTGCCTGTGGGAGCAAGCCGGCTTCCAGCGAGAATAGCGCGACGGCTTCAACTCCGGCGAGTGTTGCTTCGTCCTGGGCGGCAGAGCCTACAAGCTATATTTTTACAGATGATGTTGGCCGCGAGGTAGAGGTGGATGCGCAGATCAGCCGCATCGTGCCGTCGGCACCGCTGGCGCAGATCGCACTGCTGGCCATTGCTCCGGAGATGTTTGTGGGTCTTGCATCCAAGTTTTACGACGAAGCCCGTGGGATCATTGCGGATGAAATGTTTGAGCTGCCGTATTTCGGCAGTCTGTACGCGGGTTCTGAGCTGAATGTGGAAGAACTGGCAATGACCAAGCCGCAGCTGATCATCGACATTGGCGAGGCTAAAAAGTCCAGCGTGGAGGACCTGGATGCTTTGCAGGCACAAACTCTGATCCCCTCGGTTTTTATTTCTGCAACGCTGGAAACGATGCCTGAGACTTACCGTAAGCTCGGCAAACTTCTGGGCAAGGAAGAAAAAGGCGAGCAGCTGGCACAGTTCTGCGAGCGTGTTTATGGCCGGACGATTTCCATTATGGAGCAGGTGGGTGATGATCGGGTCAGCTGTCTGTATGTGCTGGGGGACGAAGGCCTGAACGTGATCGCTGCAAACTCCTATCATTCGGAGCTGCTGGATCTGCTTACAAACAATCTGGCTGTGGTGGATAACCCCCTGAGCAAGGGTTCCGGCAACGAAGTGACTATGGAGCAGATCGCTTTGTGGGATCCGGAGTTTGTCATCTTTGCGCCGGGCAGTATTTATAACAAAGTAAAAGATATCCCGGCATGGAATCAGATCCAGGCCATCGTCAATGACCGCTATGTGGAGACCCCCAATGCACCCCATAACTGGATGAGTATGCCGCCGTCCGTTCAGCGTTATCTGGGCCTGATTTGGCTGCCGGCTGTTTTGTATCCGGACTATTGCGATTATGACGCAAAGGCAGAGATCCTGGAGTACTATGAACTGTTCTATGGCTGCGAGTTGACCGAAGAACAGTACCAGACTATTACAAAAAATGCTTTTTTGAGGTAAGATAAAAATGCACACTCTGATCGTTGGCGAGCGCGGCGTTGGTAAGAGCACCCTGATCCGCCGAGTGCTTGCGGAAGTGGATCGTCCGCTGTTCGGGTTTGAGACAAAAAAAGAGACCGCTCTTGCAACAGAAGAAAAAGGAAGCCCGGTCTATATTTATGATGCGGGAAAGGAGCACACCCATACAGAGGAAAACCTTCTGGGGTGGTGCAAAAACAAACGTTTTGGCACCCTGACGGAGTCCTTTGACCGTTATGCGCCAAAGCTTCGGGAGCCTGTTCCTGCGGGTAGTATCATCCTGCTGGACGAGTTGGGATTTATGGAATCCAGCTCAGAAGCATTTTGCAGTGCAGTGCTGGCTCTGCTGGATGGGGATGTGCCGGTGATCGCAGCGGTCAAATGCAAGGATACTCCTTTTTTGCAGGCAGTGCGCAGCCATCCCAATGCAAAGTGTTTTTGGATCGATGAACAGAACCGGGATGCACTGTTTGATGAGGTGCTTCCGTTTGTAAAACAGCAGCTGGAAAGGGAGATGGACAATGGCTAAAAAGACCCTGATCCTGAATGGATCGCCCCGGGAAGAAGGCAATACGGCTGCTCTGATTGCTGAGCTTAAAAAGCATTTGCAGGGCGAGGTGATCGAGCTGTCGGCCTTTCGGTCCAACATTGCTCCCTGTGTAGACTGCCGCGGATGCTGGCAGACTGCAAAATGTGTGGTGCAGGACGAGATGCAGGTGATCTATGACGATGACTTTGACAATTTTGTGATCGCATCGCCGGTGTATTACAGCACCCTGCCTGGCTCGGTTCTGAGTGTGATGAGCCGTTTACAGCCGTGGCACGCAGCCAAGTTCTTTTTAAATCAGCCGCTTCAGCTGCGGCCTAAAAAATCCGCTGCGATCCTGACCGCAGGCGGAAAAGAAAACCAGGCCAATGCCATGCATCATCTGAGTGCCTTTTTCCGTATGACAGGTGCCCAGGGTTTCCGGGATCATATCGTGTGCTCACCGCATACCGATACTATCCCGGCGTGGGAAGATCAGAAAGCGCTGGAAGAAATCGCAGCGCTGGCACAATGGCTGAATGAGGAGTGAAAAGAATGGAACGTATCCCGGTGATCGGTTTTTCGGCGTTTTCCGGCACAGGAAAGACTACCCTGGTTGAAAAGCTGGTTCGTTATCTGAAAGCACAGGGGCTGCGCATTGCGGTGATCAAACACGATGCGCATGATTTTGAGATCGACAAGGAAGGCAAGGATTCCTGGCGGTTTTCACAGGCAGGCGCAGATGTGACCCTGATCAGTTCTTCTACCAAAACAGCAATCATTGAGCACCGTCCCTGCACCTTTTTGCAGAACCTTGAAAAGATCCGGGATGTGGATCTGATCCTAGTAGAAGGGTATAAGCAGGAAGAATTCCCCCGTATTGGGATCTGCCGTAAAGCCACTGGCAAGGGCTTGCCCGGGGCGGCGCAGGACTATGTTGCGCTGGTGACGGATGAGGAAACTTATCTGACAGACCCTGCTCTGAAATGCTTTGGGCTGGACGATGTGGAGGGTGTGGCGGCTTTGATCCGTCAGATCGCACAGGTCTGAGCGGCATAAATCATAAGATCAGAGACCGCAGGCTGTTTTGGCCTGTGGTTTTTGCTGTGTCAAAAGCGATGGAAAAAGAGAGAATGTTATGTTAGAATAAAAAGAAGAAATCAGAAGGAACGGTGAGCGGGTTGTACAGACTGATGATCGTAGAAGATGATAAAGGGATCGCACAGGCTATCAAAGCACAGGCAGAATTGTGGGAGATGCAGGTCCAGTGCGTGCAGAATTTCCGCAATGTGATGTCGGAGTTTGCAGCCTTTGACCCGCACATCATTCTGATGGATATCTCGCTGCCCTTTTTTAATGGATATCACTGGTGCAGCGAGATTCGCAGAGTATCAAAAGTGCCGATCATTTTTATTTCCTCGGCATCGGATAACATGAACATGATCATGGCGATGAACATGGGGGCAGATGACTTTATTGCAAAGCCCTTTGACCAGAGCGTTCTGATGGCAAAACTGCAGGCCATGCTGCGCCGGACCTACGATTTTGGAGGAACGGTCCCGGTCCTGGAGCATCGGGGAGCATTGCTCAATATTGGCGACGGAACCCTGACTTATCGGGATGAAAAGATCCCGCTTTCCAAAAATGAATACCGGATCCTGCTGGCTCTGATGGAAAACAAGGGGAAGGTGGTCAGCAGGGAAAAGCTGATGGAGGCCTTATGGCAGACGGATTGCTTTGTAGATGAGAACACACTGTCAGTCAATGTGAACCGTCTGCGCAAACGGCTGAGCGCTGCAGGATTGGAGGATTTTATCACGACCCGCTTTGGTGTGGGATATCTGATCGGAGAATGAGAAGCAATGGCGTTGTTTTTGCAATATCTCAGAGGCAAACGCAGGGGTCTGCTGCTGGGATGTGGTTTTTGGGCGGTCTTTCTGGGGAGCTTCTGGCTTTACCATCTTCCGCTGGAAGCCGTGGTGTATCCGGCTGTTTTGTGTGCCATTCTGGGAGCGCTCTTTTTGATATGGGATTTCTTGCGCATCCGGCATCATCAGTGTCTGCAGCAGATTCATACGATGACGGATGTCCTTGCTGGAACGCTGCCTGCCGCAGAGTCGGTTCAGATGCAGGACTACCAGCAGATCCTGCACTGCTTGGCCAGGGAACATCAGGCCTGCTGCATCCAGACAGAGCAGCGCTATGAAAATATGATCAACTACTACACCGTGTGGGTGCATCAGATCAAAACGCCGATCGCATCCATGCGGCTTCAGCTGCAAAATGAGGACACTCCCAAGGCCCGTGCCCTGATGGCAGAGCTGTTCCGTGTTGAGCAATATGTAGAGATGGTCCTTACATTTCTGCGGCTGGATGCGGACAGTACGGACTATGTGTTCCGGGAATGTGACCTGGATGCGGTTGTAAGGCAGGCGGTCAAAAAGTTTACAGCAGAATTTATTGGCCGTAAGCTGAAGCTGGACTATCAGCCGTTGAACACGACAGTTGTAACCGACGAAAAATGGCTTTTGTTTGTGGTGGAACAGGTGCTGTCCAACGCACTCAAATATACGCCCCGGGGCACGATCACCATTACGCTTTTACCGGCAAAGACCCTGCGGATCCAGGATACCGGCATCGGCATTGCGCCCGAGGATCTGCCCCGTATTTTTGAAAATGGCTACACGGGATACAATGGCCGGACGGATAAAAAAGCGAGCGGAATTGGCTTGTATTTGTGCAAACGCATTTGCAGAAATCTGGGCCATACCATCACGGCAAAGTCGCAGCCGGATGTGGGGACGATCATTGATATCGACCTTGCGCAGCGGTCACTGGAAGTTGAATGAGCTTCTTACAGGAATGTAAGAAATCAAGGGGGATTTGTAAGCCGATCCGATGGCGATGCAGATCCCCCTTTTGCTATGATAATGACAGAGATCACAAAGGAGGTTTTTGTTGTGAATGTACTGACTGTGAACCGTGTTCAAAAAGTTTATAGCACTCGTTTTGGCGGGAATAAGGTGGAGGCTTTGCGCTCGGTCTCGTTTGGGGTAGAGCAGGGAGAATATGTTGCGATCATGGGCGAGTCCGGCTCCGGCAAGACGACTTTGCTGAACATCCTGGCAGCTCTGGATCGGCCTACAGCAGGTTCTGTTATGCTGGATGGCAAAGAGCTGAGTCGGATCAGAGAGTCTGAACTGGCGTCTTTCCGCCGGGATCATCTGGGATTTGTGTTTCAGGAGTTCAACCTGCTGGACACTTTTACGCTGGAGGATAACATCTATCTTCCGCTGGTGCTGGCCGGAAAGAGCTATCCGGAAATGCACAAGCGCCTGGTTCCGATCGCAGAAAAGCTTGATATTGCGCATCTGTTGAAGAAATACCCTTACGAGGTTTCCGGCGGTCAAAAACAGCGTGCAGCGGTAGCACGGGCACTGATCGCGGATCCCAGGATCATTCTGGCGGACGAACCGACCGGTGCGCTGGATTCCAAGGCGACAGATGAGTTGCTGCGGTTGTTCAGTCAGATCAATCAGGGCGGTCAGACCATTCTGATGGTGACTCATTCGGTCAAGGCTGCTAGCCATGCAGATCGGGTCCTCTTTATCAAAGACGGCGAAGTGTTCCACCAGATCTATCGGGGCAACAACTCCAACGAGCAGCTGTATCAGATGATCTCGGACACCCTTACAATGCTGGCGACGGGCGGTGAGCAACAATGAGCAGAGCATTTTATCTCAAACTTGCATGGGACGGCATCCGCAAAAATAAGCGGATCTATCTGCCGTATTTTCTGACCGGAAGCGTGATGGTGATGATGTTTTACATCCTGTGCTTTCTGACGGAGTCTCCGGCTCTGGAAAAAATGGAAGGCGGTACGATACTGATGACAGTCTTGCCGCTGGGCAGCATCGTCATTGCTGTTTTTTCCTTGTTGTTTTTGTTCTATACCAATTCGTTTTTGATCAAACAGCGCTACCGGGAGTTTGGCCTGTATAATGTTTTGGGAATGGATAAACGAAACATTGGCAGGGTAATGATGTGCGAGACCCTGATCACGGCGGCTGTTTCCATTGCAGTGGGCGTACTGGCTGGCGTGGCATTGTCCAAGGCGGCAGAATTGATGGTGCTGAACCTGCTCAATACAGAGATCACTTATGGGTTCAGCGTTGGCTGGGAGTCTCTGCGTCTTACAGTAAAGATCTATTCGGGAATTTATGTTCTGCTCCTGATCAATGCACTGATCAAAGTAGGGCGCTCCAAACCATTGGAACTGATGCAGAGCAGCAAAATGGGCGAAAAGATCCCCAAATACAACGGACTGCTTGCGACTGCAGGCCTTGCACTTTTGACTGTGGCCTATTACAAGGCCGTCCGGATCGAAGAACCAGTCACGGCGATGGTCACTTTTTTCGTTGCGGTGATACTGGTCATTGCGGGGACATATCTGCTTTTTATCGCAGGCTCGGTGGCGTTCTGCCAGTTGCTGCAGAAAAACAAGGGATACTACTACAAGCCGGATCATTTTGTGTCGGTGTCCACGATGGTTTATCGGATGAAGCGCAATGGCGCAGGTCTTGCCTCCATCTGTATTCTGCTGACGATGGTGCTGGTGACCATCTCCTCTACAGCAACTCTTTATTTTGGCGAGGAAGAAGCGCTGAAAAATCGGTATCCGTATGATGTGAACATCAAGGTGAACTATCATAAGATCGATGGTATTTCGGACGAGAATGTTGCGTCGCTGCGCAAGATGATCGCCCGGAACGGAGCTGGCCAGGCGGATCTTACTGGTGTCCGGAGCTGCTCTGCCAGCGGGCTGTTTACCGACGATGGCATCATCGTCAATGTGGACAACGGCGGAAATGTCGGTCTGCTGGATTATGATAACATCGGCTATCTGTACGCCATTTCGCTGGAGGACTACAACCATTTGATGGGGACTGAAGCGACGCTTGCTGCGAACGAGTGCTTTGTTTACTGCGCACAGCTGCAGGACATGAAATGGGAAACCTTTGGTACCGAGTATGGCCCAGTGTACAAGGTCAAGCAGCGGCTGACCGAGTTCAAACAGGACGAGGACAGTCTTGTGCAGACGATGACCAGTGCTTACATCGTGGTGACGGATCTCTACGCTTTTGCCCGGCCGCTGATGGGACTGAAAAACAGCTATGGTACGGATGTAATGCTGTATAGCTGGCGCTGCGGGTTCGATACACAGACCGCTGAACAGGAACGGACAGCGTCCGAAAGCATCAAGCAGCAGATCCGGGCTTTGAAGGAGAACGATGCCAACGCCCTGAGCAGCTACTATGTGGAAAGCCGGGAAGAGAACCGTTCCGGGTTTTATGAGATGTACGGCAGCCTGTTCTTTTTGGGGCTGATGCTCAGTGTAGTCTTTCTGCTGGCAGCGGTGCTTATCATTTATTACAAGCAGATCTCCGAGGGATATGAGGACCAGAATCGTTTCGAGATCATGCAAAAAGTTGGCATGACCAAAAATGATATCCGCAAAAGCATCAACTCGCAGGTGCTGACGGTATTTTTTCTTCCATTGATCTTGGCAGGAGTCCACATGGCATTTGCTTTTCCGTTTATCTCCAAGATCCTGATCCTGTTTGCGTTTACGAATACGTTGTTCAATGCCTTTGTCACTCTGGGCTGCTATGCAGTGTTTGGTCTGCTTTATATGGTGGTCTACAAAATCACCTCCGGAGCTTATTATGCAATTGTTTGCGGCCCCAAAGAGGTATAATAAAAGCGGAGCTGTTCCATTGGAACAGCTCCGCTTTTTACTTGACAAAATCAGCTCAGCGCTTGATGTCGTAGTTCATGTTCATCAGATTACGGATGGAACTGACATCATCGGTAATGTTGGCATCACCATGGATGGTGTGCTTGATGGCGCTGCTTGCCACCGCAAAGTTGACCATATCCATGGGCTTGTAATCGTGCAGCATTGCATAGATCAGGCCGCTGGCAAATGCGTCGCCGCCGCCCACGCGGTCCAGAATATTAAAGGTGAACAGCTTGCTCTCAAAGGTGTGGCCTTCGTACCACATAAAGGCCTTCAGGCTGTTCTCGCTGCCGCTGTGTGCATAGCGCACATGGCGGGCAATGCACTTGAGGTTGGGATAGCGCTCGATAAAGCGCTGGAAGATCTCGTCCTGCTGCTCGTAGCTGGGCTGCAGAGGCACACCGTCTTTCCAGTCACCCTTGGAATGGTCGTTTTCGTCCTTCCACAGGTGATACGGCTCAATGCCCATCAGCACATCCACATAGGGCAGACACTCGGTGCAGAAGTCGCGGGCTTCGTCCCAGGTCCACAGGGTGCTGCGGAAGTTGCCGTCAAAGCTTACGGTCAGGCCTTTCTGCTTGGCGACCTTGAGCATATCCAGGATCAGGCTGCGGCAGTTGGGGGCGAGAGCCGGGGTGATGCCGCTCAGGTGCAGCCAGTCAAAGCCTTCCAGCAGAGCGTCCAGATCCACCTGAGAAAAATCATACTCAGTGATGGCGCTGTGCTTGCGGTCATAGATGACCTTGGAAGGACGGATGCCGTAGCCGGTCTCCAGATAATAAGTACCCAAACGGTTGGAAGGAGTTTCGTCAGGCTCGGTCAGGATCATCGGGGTGCAGTGCACATCGTTGGAGCGCAGCCAGCGTACAGCGCTCTTGCCCAGGCTGTTGTTGGGTACAACACTGAAAAAGGTGCTGTCTACGCCCAGGTTGGCCAATGCCAGAGCAATGTTGGCCTCGCTTCCGCCGTAGCTGGCTTCAAAAGAGGCAGCCATACGGATCTTTTCGTAGTTCGGCGGGGTCAGGCGCAGCATGATCTCGCCACAGGTGATAAACTTTTGGCCGGTGGTCTCCTTGCCGAGAATGGGGTTGAAATGTTCCATAACGTTCCTCCTAATGATACAAAGTTCGTCTTAGAACTGTTAACACATCGTTGTATCCATTATAACGCTTTCTTTTCAAGACTGCAAGCGGTTGCGAAATGGCAATAGAGAAAATATAGTCGCAAATTTGTGCAGAGTGCTAAAATGCAGCGTTTTTACACGCCAGTAAGATCAAAACTGGGAGTGTATTCTTCTTTTGCGCTGCTTTTTTGCTGCATATACCCCTGGGCAAGCCCTTTGTCCATGGCGTAGTTGACGACCCGGCGGTATTCGTAGGTGGTAATGCGCCGCCCGATGCCGTGCTCTGCCGCTTTATAAAAAGGTGTGTACTGGCTCATGACACTGGGCAAAAAGCAGCCCGGGTCAGCATCGTTCCAAACGGCCATCTGATCCAACACGGCAAAGCTGTCATCTATATGGCCGGGCAGGGCGAGGTGGCGCAGGATCACGCCTTTTTGCAGGATGCCGTCTTCGTCCATCTGAGGACGGCCGACCTGTGCCATCATGGCTTCAATGGCAGGCTTTGCGGCGGCAAAGTAGTCTGGAGCGGCTGAGAGCTCGGCCGAAAGAGCGGGGGAAACGTATTTCAGGTCAGCCAGCCAGATGTCAATGTATCCCTGCCAGGCAGCAATGCTTTCTACGGTTTCGTAACCGCCGGTGTTGCAGACAATGGGCAGGTTCAGTCCCTGAGCCCGTGCAAGATCCAGAGCGGCAATGATCCAGGGCCGCCACTGGCCGGGTGTGACCAGATTGATATTGTGGGCACCCTGTGCCTGCAGATCTAAAAAGATCTGTGCCAGACGTTCAATGCTGATCTCCTTGCCCAGACCTTCGGCACTGATGGGGTAGTTCTGGCAAAAGCAGCACTTCAGTGTGCAGCCAGAGAAAAACACGGTACCGCTGCCACGGGTGCCGCTGATGCAGGGTTCTTCCCAATAATGCAGGGCAGCACGGGCCACCTTTAAGGTGTTGGAAGCACCGCAATAGCCAGAACGGCCGGAGGCACGGTCTGCTCTGCACCGGCGAGGGCAGAGCGTACAGGCAGATGGAATGTGAAGAAAACTGTTTTTCGGCATAATGTCCAAAGTCCTTTGTACAAATTTTAGGATGACTTCTGAATCTAGTATACCACTTTTTCATCAGAACGTGCTATACTAAAGAGGGAATAATTCTATTTGGGAGGAAGATATGCGTACTGAAACCGATGAGATCCGTGATAACCTGAAATATTTGACTTTGCTTTCGCGCGATTACCCTTCGCAGGCTGCAGCAGCCAGCGAGATCATCAGCACCCAGGCACTGCTCAAGCTGCCCAAGGGGACGGAGCACTTCATCAGCGATCTGCACGGCGAAAACGAGGCGTTCGTGCATATTCTGAATTCGGCCTCGGGCGTCATCCGGGAAAAGGTGGATATGGTCCTTGAAAAAAGGATGCCGGAGGAGAGCCGGGCGGAGCTGGCGACTCTGATCTATTACCCCAACGAAAAACTGCCGCAGCTCAAAGCCAAGTTTACGGACGGTGAAGATCTGGAACAGTGGTACACTGAAACGCTGCTTCAGCTGATCGACATTGCCCGGCTGGTATCTTCCAAGCATACGCGTGACCATGTGCGCCGCTGTCTGCCGGTAAGCTGCGGCTATATTCTGGACGAGCTGCTGCACGCTCATTTTGAAGACCATGACAAAGACCTTTACTATGGCCAGATCGTGGGCAGCATTATTGAAAACGGCCGTGCAGACCGGTTTATCGTCCGTCTGTGTGAGCTGATCAAGCATCTGGCGGTGGACAAACTGCATATTTTGGGAGACCTGTTTGACCGCGGCCCCCGCCCGGATATCATTCTGGACCTGTTGATGCGTCACCACAATGTGGATATCCAGTGGGGTAACCATGATGTGGTGTGGATGGGTGCAGCAGCAGGCAGCCCGATCTGTATCTGCACGGTGCTTAAAACAACTCTGGCCTACCACAACCATGGCATGCTGGAGGATTGCTACGGCATCAACCTGCGTCATTTGCAGCGCATGGCAGAACAGTTCTATGGCGATGACGATCTGACCATCTGGATGCCCCATACTGATGCAGCCCGTGGGCCTTATACGGCTGGAATGCTGCATCGTTGTGCGGTCATGCACAAGGCGATCAGCATTCTGATGTTCAAGCTGGAATGTCAGGTCATCGACCGGAATCCGGACTTCCAGATGCAGGGCAGAGACTTTTTGCGCCGCATCGACTGGGACAAGCACACGGTCATGGTCGGAGACAAGGAATACCCCCTGCGGGATACTTCTTTCCCCACTGTGGACCCGGCTGACCCTGCAGCCCTGAATGCAGACGAAGAATTTGTGCTGCAAAAGCTGGTGTTGTCCTTCCGCCAGAGCGAGCGGCTGCAGCAGCATGTGGAATTCTTGTATTCCAAGGGCAGTGTTTACCACATCGAAAACGGCAATCTGCTCTATCATGGTGCAGTGCCCATGACTTCCAAGGGCAGCTTTGCGGTAGAGCAGTTTGAAGGCCACCGTTACGCGGGCCGTGCCCTGATGGATTACTGCGATAGCCGTGCCCGCCGGGGTTACTATGCACCGGAGGGCAGTGCCGCCCGCCGCAGCGGTCAGGACTTTTTGTGGTATCTGTGGTGCGGCCGCCTTTCGCCGTTGTTTGGCCGCAGTGCAATGACCACCTTTGAGCGGTTGTATGTGGCTGATACACAGACCCATACGGAGATCAAGGACCCTTATTATACATGGTATAATGAAGAAGCTGCCTGTCGCCGTATTCTGGCCGAATTTGGTCTGCCGGGTACCAGCCATATCATCAATGGCCATGTGCCGGTGCGGGAGAAAAAAGGCGAAAGCCCCATCAAGGGTGGCGGCCGTCTTGTGGTGATCGATGGTGGATTCTGCAGAGCTTATCACGAAAAGACCGGAATTGCGGGATATACTTTGGTATACTCCAGCCGTACGATGTCCTTGCGCACCCATCAGCCGTTTGAAAGTGCGGAAAAAGCCGTAAAGGATAATCTGGATATCATTTCCCGGAAAAATATTCTGGAGACCGAAAATCACCGTATCCTGATTGAAGATACGGATGAGGGTGAGATCCTGCGGGAACGTGTGCATGATCTGAAGCAACTTGTGACAGCTTATCAGCTTGGCTGGATCCAGGAGACCCATGGGGATGACCGTATCTGGTGATGGTATAGTGACAGATTTGCCAAAAAAGAAATCAAAATTTTGGAATATTGAGCCGGAATATGGGCAAAACAGAAAATAATCAAAGAGCGTAAAGCGGGGCTTTGCTTTTTTGTGCATTTTGTGTATAATAAGATAGCTGTAACTTTGTTTCGGCTTTATTTGCGTTACCCGCCCAAATGGTTGGGCAGCGTTCAGATATTCTAAGACCTTAACAGGCCTGTCAGGCAGGCCTCTGACAAGGAGATCATAAAATTGGAGAAATTTGTTATTACGGGCGGAAAGCCCCTGCAAGGCGAAGTTGTAATTTCCGGTGCGAAAAATGCAGCTGTGGGTATCCTGCCTGCTACGATTCTGGCAGCAGATGTCTGCGTGATCGAAAATCTGCCGGATATCAGCGATGTGGCAGCCAGCCTGAAGATCCTCAGTGTGCTGGGCGCTGAGGTCAGAATGTTGAATAAAAACACTTACCAGATCGATACCACCCATCTGAACACCACAAATGTGCCGGATGATCTGTCCCGCCAGATGCGCGCCAGCTACTATTTCCTGGGTGCATTGCTTTCCCGTTTTGGCAAGGCCCAGGTGGCTATGCCTGGCGGCTGCAATCTTGGCCCTCGTCCTATTGACCAGCATCTGAAGGTGTTTACCGCCTTGGGTGCAGAGGACAGTGTGGACTACGGCATGATCACTGTGCGCTCCAAGGAACTGAACGGTGCACATATCTTCTTTGATAAGGTCAGTGTGGGTGCTACCATGAATGGTATGCTCTCTGCTGTTATGGCAAAGGGGCAGACGATCCTGGAAAACTGCGCAAAGGAACCGCATGTGGTAGACCTGGCGAACTTCCTCAATATGTGCGGCGCAGACATTCGCGGTGCAGGTACCGATGTGATCAAAGTGCGCGGTGTAGAAAAGATGCACGGCTGCACCTATAGCATTATCCCGGATCAGATCGAGGCAGGCAGCTACATGGTTGCAGCAGCAGCCACCGGCGGTGATGTTCTGGTCAAGAACGTTACCCCTAAGCACCTGGAGCCTATTACGGAAAAGTTGCGCCGTGCCGGTGTGGAAGTGGAAGAATTTGATGACTCGGTACGGGTGACCCGTAAGGGCGATATCCTGCCGGTCAAGATCAACACCATGCCTCACCCCGGTTTCCCCACGGATATGCAGCCCTTGATGGGTGTGCTGCTCACCGTAGCAAAGGGCACCAGCACTGTAACAGAAAGTGTGTGGGATAACCGTTTCCGCTATGTGGACGAGCTGCGCAAGATGGGCGCAAGCGTACAGGTGGACGGTCAGGTTGCAGTATTTGAAGGTGTGGATAAGCTGGCTCCGGCTCCGCTGCGTGCCAGCGACCTGCGTGCGGGTGCTGCCATGGTCGTGGCAGCGCTGATGACCGAAGGTACCAGCGAGATCGAGGAGATTGGTCATATCGAGCGTGGCTACGAGAATATCGTGGAAAAGCTGCGTGGTCTGGGCGCTGATATCAGCAAGGTGGAGCAGATGCCTCCGGCACTGGAACAGGCCCTGTAAGTTTTTATGGCTCAACAGCCTGCTGCAAATTGCGGCGGGCTGTTTTTAAGTTATGCAAGAGGTTTTTCATGGCAGAGTTTATTTCACTTTATTCCGGTTCCTCCGGCAACAGCAGTGTGGTGCGCTGCGGAGAAAAGTATCTGATCGTGGATATGGGCAAGGGCGTTCGCACAACGTCATCCGCGCTCAAGGAGCTGGGGCTTTCCATTAGCGATTGTGATGGGATCCTGGTCACCCACGAGCACAGTGACCATGTCAAAGGCCTTTCGACCTTTCTGAAAAAGAATCCGCTGCCGGTGTATGGTGCGTCTGAAACGCTGGATTTTCTGGACGCAAACGGCATCGTTCCGCCAAGCTGCGAGTTGATCCCATTGTCCTTCCGTACAGAGGATGTGGGCAGTTTTGGGGTGCGGATGTTCCCCACCAGCCATGATGTCCCTTGTGTAGGCTACCGGATCCATACCCCGGACGATAAAACAATGACCATTGCTACCGACCTTGGTGTTCTGACCCAGCCGGTACATGAAGCACTGAGCGGCTGTGACCTGGTGGCACTGGAGAGCAACTATGATCTGCACATGCTGCGCAGCGGTCCGTACCCGTATTATCTGCGTGCCCGTATTGAGAGTACCCGCGGCCATCTGTCCAATGACGAGTGCGCCGCAAAGCTGCTGGAACTGGTGCAGGAGGGCTGCAAAAAGTTCGCTCTGTGCCATCTCTCGCAAGAAAACAATACCCCCATGCTGGCATTGCAGACCGTCTTCAACACCTTGGGGGCAGCCGGTGTTGTGCCGGAAAAGGACTGCGTCGTGCAGACCCAGCGCCGCAATGAGGTCAGCCCTGTGCTGGAATTTTAAGATCGATCCTGTATGCCCCTGTCTGCGGATGTGACCGCAGCTTACGATCCATCCTGGGCAAGCGCTTTTGAGAAGCAGAACGGCACCTATGCAGGCCAAGGCATCCCCGTGCTGGACGTGGGCGTGCCGGTGCTGTCCATGCACTCTCCGTTTGAAGTCATCCATAAGACCGACCTGTACATGGCATACCGCGCCTTCACCCTGTTCAACCAGAAGGCAGACTGAATTGACCTGAAAAGACCCCGGAAAGAGCTGTTTTGCCCTTTCTGGGGTCTTTTTTTGCAAAAAGTCTGGACATTGTACCGACTTTAGGGGGTGATTTGACTGTGGAGGTGAAGCGTATGAATATCAAACAGGCTTCAGAAAATGGATCTGGGGCGCTATTGCAGCGGCAGTGCCTGCTCCACCGTCAAAAAGGCAAAGCCCTGATCCTTGTACCATTGGATGATATCCGGCAGTGCCTCGGCGGTGGTACGGGTGGTGGAGGAATCATGCATCAGAACGATACAGTGGGTCTGTTCGCCGGTCTCCCGCACGATGTTGCGGTAGATGGTAGCGGCACTGGGCTTGCCGCCCACGGCGTCTTCGGCGCAAACATTCCAGTCCACCCACTGCATCCCTTTTTGTTCTGTCTCGTTTTTGAGCTGGTTCATCAGTCCCTTGCCGCCATAGCGGCGGCTGACCGTGTTGGTGCTGCCGCCGGGGAACCGCAGGTACCGGATGCTTTCAGCGTCCACATAGGGTGCAATTCGCTCTTTCAGCAAGGCGATATCCGCCCAGTATGCAGCAGGGCTTTGGTAGATATCGCTGTATTCATGGGAGGCGGAGTGCAGTGCGATCTGGTGACCTGCCGCCTCTGCTTCGGTCAGCAGAGGGAGATACTTCTCATTGTAATCAGTTGCTACTACAAAAAAGGTGGCGGGCACACCGCCATCCTTCAATGCGGCAAGAACTTCTGGCGTGGTTTTGCTGGGGCCGTCATCGAAGGTCAGGCAGACCCATTTTTCCGGCAGAGCAGAAGCGGGAGGCTCCTCTGCTGGTGCGGTGACGGTCAGAGCAGGGGAGAGAGGGCTTGTGTCTGGCACAACAGCCAGTTCCTCCTGCCGACAGCCCACAACGTCCTGGGTGGGCAGGCAGGTTCCGATGAAGAATGCTGCCACGATACTGCCCAAAATGCCGCCGGCTCTTATCAGTCTCCAGCGTGGAATAAGCGGAAGAATAGCCTTCATCTGCAAAACCTCCAGTGTACGTTGTTTCTTGTTTTTAGTGCTCCTTAACAGGATATGATGGCAGAAAAAATCTATGAAAAACCTGAAAAAAGCTTGACTAATCTGCCCGGATGTGGTACTATATTCGAGCAGTCCGTTGCATCGGTCTTACACCTCAAAGACAAGAGGATTGCGAAAAGAATCAGGTATGCGAGGGTGGCGGAACTGGCAGACGCGCACGTTTGAGGTGCGTGTGGTTTATCCTTGGGGGTTCAAATCCCCTCCCTCGCACCAGAAAAAATCCACGGAATGTCGATAAAAATTCGATATTTCGTGGATTTTTCTTTGTTTTGTGACTTGCGTATTCTGCTTTATTCTGTCGTATTTTGCCGCGTTTTGCAGGACAATTATAGAGCAATTATAGAGTGGATACAGAAAAAGAGCCGCAGCTCCACCCGGAACTGCGGCTCTTTCTGTTTGTCCCCGCCATGGTACGCACGGACAGCAGAATAACATTCTGATTCAAAGCCAGAACAGAAATCAAGGTTTGGGGATGAATAAGCTGCGTCCTTTTATCCTTCCAGCCTGAAAAGGTTTTCTGCGTTGCAATGAGCGATTTTTTCTTTGTCCTCATTGCAGATGGGGGCGTTTTCGATGAACGGCTTTGCATCTTTATTGGAAATAAAGGGGAAGTCTACGCTGTGGAGGATGCGGTCTGCGCCCAGCACATCGATACAGAATTTTAGTTGAGGATAATCGAAAATGCCGCTGGGTGTCACATATACATTCTGGCGGAATGTGTCTGTGATGGAGCGATTCAGTTTGGTGACCGTCTGTGGCAGCGCTTGATCCAGTCGGGACAAAAAGAAAGGTACCATTTCGCCCCAATGACCGGCTATGAGCTGCAGTTTCGGGAATCGCTCAAACGTACCGGACAGGATCATACGAAGCACCTGAATGCCGGCTTCATGATGCCAGCCCCAGCCATAAAGAGAAAGACGCGCGCTGAGCTGATCACCCAAGCCATCATAATAGCATTTCTGAACGGTTGTCATAGGTGCTGCAGGATGGATATAAATCGGAACCTCTAATGCTTCTGCGGCTTCTAAGATGGGGGTGAATTGCTTGTCGTCCAGAAATTCCTCTTTTCCGGTGGGACGGCCTGCCAGAATCGCACCCTGGAATCCGAGTTTGTTCACGGCTCGTTCCAGTTCTCTGGCGGCGGCTTCCGGGTCTGACCACGGCAGCACAGCAAATGCACCGAAACGCTCCGGATGCATCTTCACAGTTTGTGCCAACTCGTCGTTGGCAGCCCTTACAACAGCGGCCGCTTCCTCTTTTGGCAAAAGCCCAGAGCAGACCGGTGCGGACAAGATCTGCTTTGTGATGCCGTATTTGTCCATATCTGCAAGGCGTGATCCAATATCCCCGTACAGCTTCATGTCCGGGAAATAGGGCAAATCCGGTGAACCGGCACAGTTGGTGCGAACTGCATCTTCAGAAGGATATTTTGCAAGTGCCTGAGTTAGTGTTGTCAGGGGGATGTGTTCTTCCAATGTGATGATTTTCATTGCAGTGGTTCTCCCTTCACCCAAATTTGTTTGATTCTTGTGATGGCGGTGATATCCCGGTCGGGTCGGCCATCCACAAGCAGCATTGTAGCGGGCTGACCGGGTGCGATCCTGCCGGTCTTTATGCCAAACGCTTCTGCATTCCTACTGGTCGCAGCTGTCAGCACTTCAACTGGCGTCAGGCCAGCGTTTGCCAGCAGTTCCATTTCGCGATGCAAAGTATTTCCATACCCGACACTGGGGGCAAAATTACCGGGATTGGCATCGGTGGCCGCCAGAATGGACACACCGCGATCGTGCAGCAGCTTTACAGCATTCTCGGCATTTTGATAGTCCGTGATTTCATAGCCGCCCCGTCCACTGTGGGCAAAGGTCTCCATCATTACAAGGGTGGGGGCCACTGCGATGTTCTTTTCCGCAATGGTTTTTGCCAGATCTTCGGGAAATGTTTCTTTCATAGGTACATGGAGAAGGATATCTGCTTCTGCGTCCACTGCCTGGCGCACCGTGGAAACCTCCGTAGCATGCACCGCAACCTTCAGTCCCTTTGCATGGGCGGCTTTTACGATGCCCCGAAGGGCCGGCTTACCGATGGAAAGGGGATTGAACAGCAGAACCTTGATGTATCTGGCACCGTTTGCAGCGGCGTTCTCTACATAGCTTTTGGGGTTCATGATCATGCCCATAGCCATTCCTGCGGAATTGACGATCTCAAGCTGTCCGGAGGATTCGACCAGGCCTCTGGATGCGCTGACGTCGCAGGTGGCAGTGATGCCGTTTTTCAGCATAGCCTTCACATGCGCAGTGGTCCCCATGTGAGTATGAGCATCGATCAGACCGGGCATGACAAAGCCCTCGCCGCACTCCGCAGGGTCACATTCCTGGAAGGAAGTAACGATGCCGTTTTCAATCGTGACAGCCGCACCTTCCCATACTCTTTTGCCGTCAAACAGCGGGTATTTCAATTTAAGCATTGGCTTTCTCCACATGGACCAGTTCGCTGTGCTTCATTACCACGCCGAACCAGTTGCAAAAGACGAGGTAGTTGGCCCGGACAGTCACCCTGTCACCAACGGACACTTTGCTGTAATGGTCATCGGTGGGGAAGATCGTCAGAGCATAGGTCTGGCCGCCTGCGCAGTCGGAGATCTCAATAGAGGGTTTGTTGTGCACATCCGGGCCGACCTTGACGGCAACGCCGGTCACCTCAAAACGCTTGTCTTCATATATCGACAATGCACCCTGCAGATCTGCACGGAATGCATCAAACAGGGGCCTCACATCAAAGGGGGTTTCCTGCGGCAGGATGGGCATGGGCTGGGTTTCGATCTTATGGGTCTTCATAGAAGAGGGATGCTTGGGGTAAAAAGTCAAAGGTTCGTTCATCATCATTTCCTCCTTGATCAAGCCAAAGACATAACGCCATTGGTGAATACAAAATTACGCATACCTTTGCCACCAACTTTGTCTGCATCCAGAGCAGTTTCGATCCGAACAATATCCTCGGCGGACAGTTCGATCTTCAGTGCATCGACAGATTCCTGCAAATGGGCAGGATTGGTGGTTCCGATCAGGCTCTGGACATGGTCGTACTTGGAAAGGCTCCATGCCAGAGCAAGCTGAGAAAGGGTCGCGCCCTTTTCATCGGCAATTTCCTTGAGCTTACGGATCATTGCCAGATTCTGCTCCCGATGCTCCGGGGCGAGCATTCCCCATGCTCGGCCGGGCTCTGCAGGGCTGGTCAAAATATCATCCCGCAGCAATCCATGTCCTACAGTGCCGAAAGCCAGTACCTTAACGCCCAATTCCTTGGCTGTAGCGATCAGTTCCTTCTCGATGCTGCGATCCACCAGAGAATACGCCATCTCTACCGTGTGGATGGGATGTACAGCGCAGGCGCGACGCAAGGTCTCTGCGTCGACCATGGAAAGACCGATATGTTTTACATAGCCGGCCTTTACCTGGTCGGCGATCGCACCCACCAATTCCTCCACGGGAACAGTGGTGTCCTGCCGGGCAGGCTGGTACAGATCGATATAATCCAGACCAAGACGGCGCAGCGAGTAGGTCAGGTGACCCTTCACATTATGGGGATTCACATCCAGGCCATAGATGCCGCCTTCGGGAGAGGGCAGAACGCCAAACTTGACGGACAGGAAGTAGTTGTCATGGTTTATGCCCTTCAATGCCTGTCCCACGATCATCTCGCTTTCACTGCCGTTGTAAAATTCGCCGGTGTTGAACAGGGTGATGCCTGCATCCAGTGCGGCGTGAATGGTCT
>CAYXQN010000015.1:0-26570 GCA_964466825.1 uncultured Faecalibacterium sp.
AATTCGCCGGTGTTGAACAGGGTGATGCCTGCATCCAGTGCGGCGTGAATGGTCTTTACGGAGTTTTCGGGATTACGCACGATGGACATTCCCATCGTGCCAAGCCCAAGACGGTTCAGATCGATCATAATCTTTCCTCTTTAGAATTTTACGATTTTTTTGTTGCCGGAAAAGCCATCAAAGGTGGCAGTGGCATCTTCAAAATACAGTACCTGCATATTGCCATCATCAGCAGAGTAGGTTTTCTTCATAAAAGGATAAGCATCCAGCATGGCCTGCCGGGTCTCATTCCGGTCATCCTCTACCAGTTTTCCGGCGATACGGACCCACTCGCCATTGATGCAGGCGCAGACCTCCACCTTGGGATTTGCCCCGATTTGGTGAGAAACAGGCTTGCACTTACCGGTCATGACGCACAGCTTGCCGTCAATGATGTGTGCAACGCCAAAGGGGCGGACTCTGGGCTGATCCCCCTCTACCGTTGCCACATAGAAAACATGAGCCTTTTGCAGAAATTCACATACAGTTTGCATTGTTTTGTCCTCCCGAAACATAATTGATTAAAGCATTTTCGTAAGCAGAGATGCCAGTTGGCCGCACTCGGTGTCCGTCAGTTTCTGAGTCATCTGATGTTCCAGGCTGTCAGCAAGAGCCAGCAGCTCCGCTTTCATCTCCTTGGACCGTTCTGTCAGAACAAGCACCTTGCTGCGCTTGTCGTCGGGATGGGGCGTTCGCTTTACAAGCTCCTTGGCTTCCAACTTCTGCACCAGGCCGGTGACTGTGGGATTGGTCATGGAAAACTTTGATTCGATGTCTGCCTGCCGTACAGACCCGTCAGGAGACTGGTACAGCACCATCAGGATCTTGAACTGGCTGCCTGTTAAATCATAGGGCTGCAGCAGTTGATTGGAGAGCTTATCAAAAATCAAGGAAGTTTTCTTGACCAGAATGGAGATTTTTGCGCTTGTCATAAAACGGATCCTTTCGGAAATAAGTATAGCTTCCTATGTATTGTAACATAGGAAGCTATGGATTACAACATGTTTCCACCGGGCTTCGGCAAAAAGGAGCCGGTATCGTTTTTTAGCTGCAGCCAGGAAAGATCTGTATCTCCGATGGTGTGTGCTGGTCAGGAGGAGTGCTTTTTCAGCTGCACAAAAATCTCGATCAATTGTACTGTGCTGGGGCATTTGGTCAGCGGACGGCCAGCCAGCTGCGACAGATAGTCGGGGTCGGTACGCCAGGCTGCAGATGCGAGACGGCGCAATCCGCTGTCAATGGAGATCCCTTCCACACCAAATTCCTCGGCGATCACCTCGCAAACGCATTTGCGGACGGCATGGATCTTTTCGGGCTGAAGGGATACGATCTCTACAGCCCGAACCAGATAAGCAACACAGAGATGGTTTGCAGTCAGGCCAAATGGCTCCAACAGAGGCAGGATATAATTTTTCGTTTCCATTCGTTGTCCCTCCTTTTTCTCTATTATGACCTATTTTGGAAAGAATGTCCAGTATGCAGCCGGGCAGAGAGAAGGAAAGGGGAGAAGCAACATCTTGAACACTCCGGTTTTTTCGTCGGAACGGACAGGCTTTCTGCGTTTTTTCCGTCTTGACGGGATCGATGTCATGGTGTATCGTAAAAACAAAAGGAGAAATTTATATGGCGATGCGTTTTCATCTAAAAAAGCTGCTTGCAGAGGCAAAGATGACCCAGCGGGAACTTGCGGAAAAAACAGGTGTACGTCTGGCGACGATCTCAGAGATCAGTGTGGGCAGCATCAAACGTGTCCCGGTGGGAGCACTGGAAAAAATCTGTGCTGTACTCCATTGCCGGCCGGGAGACCTGATAGAGTATCTCCCGGACGAAGAATAAAAAATAAAAACCTCAGGAGCAGACGAGCTAACGTCCGATCCTGAGGTTTTTTGTCCGCATTGCGGATGGTGGAGGCGACGGGAGTCGAACCCGTGTCCGAAAGGAGTTCAGTGTAGGTGTCTCCGGGTGCAGGCGATCTACAACATTCCCGCCGCGTCACGCCGGTCGCCAGGCTAACGCATTGGTAGCTTCATGAGTTCCTGCCGGTCCGCAAAGCTTAGGTCCGTTCAGGTGCTGTGTCTAAAGGACGCCCCGGCCCCACACGACACAAGAGTGGGCGGAACGCGCAGCACTCAGGCTGCGAGCAACTGATAATTATTGTTGTCAGTTAATTTTTTGGAGGAGTTATAGAGCAGTTCCCCCGCTGCTACCCGCTGCCCAGACCTCGCTCCCCCCGTCGAAACCTTTACGCCCCCTTATAAACACACCTTGCGGTGTGAAAAAGCGTTGTGTTTTGATCAAAAGGGTGGTTTGATGGATCAATAATACTTGCCGTTGGATTTGACCGCGCGGTCAATGGAGCGCTTTGCATCCCGCATAGCGGCATCAGCGCGCTTGTCGTAGAGCTTTTTACCCTTGCACAGGCCCAGCTCCAACTTGACACGGCCATGCTTGAAATAAAGCGAAAGCGGAACCAGGGTATAACCCTGCAGCTTGCACTGCTGATGCAGGCGCCGGATCTCGTTTTTGTGCGCCAGCAGACGCCGGATACGCATAGGGTCCTGGTTAAAAACATTGCCATGCTCATAGGGGCTGATGTGCATCCCTTTGACCAACAGCTCGCTGTTTTCAACATCCACCCAGCTGTCTTTCAGGCTGACGGTGCCGGCACGCAGGCTTTTGACCTCGGTGCCTTTCAGCTCAACGCCGGTCTCCAGCGCTTCCAGAACGAAATACTCGTGGCGTGCTTCGCGATTGGTAGCAATGGTCTTTGTCGCAGGGCGTTCCTTTGTGGGTGCCATTCGCACGCCTCCTTTCACAGGTTCTGTTTGTCTTATCAGTATACCATTTTTTTGTTGTTTTTCAAGGCCTGTTTTTGAAGAAACTGTAAATTGTTCCAGGGCCAGCAGCCTGCCGGAGGAGTAAATGACGGAACTTGTCGGCATAAAGCTGCAAAACGACACGTTCTGCTATTGACATTTGATGTCTGCTTTGCTAAAATAATGGGGTACTTGCAGGGTTAGTTCATCGGTAGAATCTCTGCTTCCCAAGCAGATTAGGCGGGTTCGACTCCCGTACCCTGCTCCAAAAAGCCACGATAAAACGTCGGAGAGACGGTTGTCGTGGCTTTTGCTTTGTTCAAAAAAACCTGACGCTGCCCAAGAGGAGGCAATGTCAGGTTTTTGTTTTTCATCAAAAGAGGGGGGCGGATTTATTCCTTGGTGGCATACGTCACGTCCAGTACCGGTGTAAAGGGATCAAAGACCAGGCCTTCTACGCCGTCTGCCAGCAACAGACGCTTTTGCTGTGTAAACAGAGGGACGACAGTACAACTGTTCAGCAGCAGACGCTCACATTCGCCCATCTGCTGGCAGCGGGCAAGACCGGTCTGCTGGGCGCTTTGCGCCAGCATAGCGTCGTATTCCATGTTGGTATAAGCGGTCAGTGCGCCGCCCTCGGCGGTAAACTGGCGCAGCATCTGATACACGCTGCCGCCCTCGGCCTGGATGGGGGCCAGAGCAATGGTATAATTGCCCTCGTTGATCCGCTTTTCAAACTGTTCGGGGTCCACTTCTTCAATGGAGAAAAACAGCGAACACTGCTTCTGCCATGCGCCGTTGATCTGTGCAGCAACTTCGCTCAGGCTGGAACCCTTGGGGAGAAGCAGGGTGACGCCCTGAAAGCTGGAGGTCGCCATGCCTTGCCGTGCGGAAAGATACAGGCTTTGTGCATCTTCTATGACCGGCAGCGCATTGCCGGTCGTCTGCCGATACCCATGGCCGTCCACGGTCAGTGCACTGGGGACCAGTCCCTGCGCAGCGGCGTACAACCCGGAGGCGGGGATCTCAAAATTGTCCAGTGCAATGCCGGCCAGTGCCTGCCGCAGGGGTTCTGAACGGAAGACTGAGTTGCTTTTGGCGTTGAACAGCAGTGCCCATGTAGTATCGGAGTAGGAGATGAAACGCAGGGAAGTGGCTTCAGCGGTCTCATCCGGGGCGGCCGAACAGCGCTCGTTTCCAATCAGCTCTGCGGCGGTTTGCCCCAGTGTGGTCGTGTTCTGGACCAGGCGCAGGTTATTGACCATGGGGGCTTGCGCATCACGGCGTAAAAACAAGCCGGTGCTGGCCCAGTTGTAAATGTAAAAGCTGCTGCTGGAAAGGACGGAGCTGGACTTCAGCCCGTAGGTGCCGCGGGTAGAGGTGAAAAACTCCTCGTCGCACGGCATAGCGCCGGGCAGTGTCAGTTTGGCCAAGAAATTATCGTCCGGCTCAGTCAGACGGATCTCCAGCGTCAGGCTGTCTACAGCGCGCACACCCAGAGCGCTTTCGTCCAGTTCGCCTGCCAGAACGGCAGGGCCGTTTTCAATGCCGGCAAACTCCACGGAATAAGGGGAGGCGGTCTGTGCACGGAATACCCGTTGGAAGGCAAAGACAAAATCTTCAGCAGTAATGGCGTAATCGGTCGCTTTGCCGCGGGTGGCTGTATAGGTCAGGCCGCTGCGCAGATAAAATGTATAGGTGCGTCCATCCGCCGAGAGGTCCCAGCGTTCACAAAGCTCCGGTACCAGCTCGCCGTTCGGGTTACGACGGACAAGCCCGCTGTATAAATTTTCACAGGCGATCACATCCTCAGCGCTGGATGCGATCTGAGGGTCAAGGTTTGCAGGGATCTCATCCACAAACCAGGTAAAACTGTTGGTCTCGGTGCTGCCGCAGCCGGTCAGGGCAAAAAGAAACACAGCAGCCAGAACTGCTGCGCTGAACCGAAAGAAATGCTTCAAAAGGGTAGACCTCGTTCCGTTGGTAATGTTGCGTGGGTCTGTCGAAAAAAGACCCTGCGTCGACAAGTGTAGCAGAAAACAGGGCAAAAGACAATTGCTATTTTGTGAATTTACGCATCTTTTCCCGCAAAGTGCATGGTTTTCCGTTGCGAATTGGGCGCAAATAGACTATAATGGTACAGCAAGACCATTCCGCACAAGATTTGCGTGCGTTTGTGATACCATACCATTATGGAGGAGGAATTGTTTTTATGCAAAAGGAGCAGGAAGAGCTGCAACAGCTGATCTGCGGCAAAAAGGTCGCATTCATTGGTGCAGGTGTCAGCCATAAAACACTGATCCGCGAATTTGTTGAGATGGGTGCACAGGTGACCCTGTGCGATCAGAAAAAGAGCGTAGAAGACTTTGGCGATTATTCTGCTACCCTCAAGGAGCTTGGGGTGACCCTGAGCCTTGGCGAGAATTATCTGGATGGCTTCAAAGGCCAGGACATCATCATGCGTACACCTGGCTTTGTGGGATATTTTGAAAAGCCCCTGCAGGACGCCATGGCGGCCGGAACCATGGTCACCAGTGAGGTTGAACTGTTCTTTGACCTGTGCCCCTGCAAAATCGTGGCAGTGACCGGCTCGGACGGCAAGACGACCACCACGACTTTGATCGCAAAATTCCTGGAAGCTGCTGGCCGTCGGGTACATCTGGGCGGCAACATTGGAGCAGCGCTGCTGCCCATGCTGCCGCAGGTGCAGCCAGATGATGTGGCGGTCGTGGAGCTGTCCAGCTTCCAGCTCATCAGTATGCATAGCAGCCCGGACATTGCGGTGGTGACCAACGTTACCCCGAATCATCTGGATCACCACAAGGATATGCAGGAGTATATCGACGCAAAGCGCAACATCCTGCTGTACCAAAAGCAGCCGTGCCGTGCCGTGCTGGGTTATGAGAACGAGGTCAGCCGCGCCATGCAGGCAGACTGCAAGGGGCAGCAGGTATGGTTTACCCGCCTGCACGAGACCGACAACGGTGCCTTCCTGCGGGAGGATGGGATGCTCTGTATGGCAGAGAATGGTGTGATCACTCCCTTCCTGGCACAGAAGGATATCAAGCTGCGCGGCCTGCATAACATCGAAAATCTGCTGGCTGCTGCCGCAGCTGTATGGGGTCTGGTGCCGGTGGAAGCCATCCAGAAGGTTGGCAGCACCTTTACCGGTGTAGAACACCGTATTGAGCCGGTGCGTGTGCTGGATGGTGTGACCTACTATAACGACTCTATCGCATCCAGCCCCACCCGTACCATTGCGGGTCTGCGCAGCTTTGGACAAAAGGTCATCCTGATCGCGGGCGGCTATGATAAAAAGATCCCTTACGAGCCGCTGGCCCCCGAGATCCTTGCCCATGTCAAGCTGCTGATCCTGATGGGAGCTACCGGTCCCCGGATCGAAAAGGCTTTGCGGGAACATCCGGACTTTGCGGCCAGCGGCCTGACCATCCTGCATGCAGGCGGGATGCAGGAGGCTGTGGAACTGGCCCGGACCAATGCAAAGCCGGGAGACGAAGTGACCCTGTCTCCCGCCAGCGCGTCCTTTGACCTGTACCCCAATTTTGAGGTGCGCGGCCGGGACTACAAAAAGATCGTGAACAGCCTGTGATCGCACAGGTCAATACGCCACAGCGCCGCAAACGATTTGTCAAAGCCTGCCGGGATAAGTGGTGCCTGGGAGCACAGCTGCCCTTGGATCAGGCACTGTTTGGCGCCAGCCAGCCCTGGCGCTTTTATGCCGGGCCTACCCTTGCGCTGGAGCTTAGCGGCTCAATGGCCTGGGCGGCCGGTCATGCAAACCCGGATGAGCTGGCGAGCTTTTTGGCTTTTTGCGGCTGCGAGAGCATCGTTCTGGATGAGGCGGAGTGTCTGCCGCCTGCCGGTTGGAAACGTGCGGAGACCCTGACGGTTTTTGGCACGGCACCGGGAAAGCTGCTGCCTCTGCCGCCTGTCAGTTCGGCACTTTGGCAGTCCCTTGTGCTGGATAAAGAACCGGCTGCAGGGGAGGTGGCTGCTGCACTGTACCCGGACCAGCCGGAGCGCCGGGATGATTTTTACTCGGAGCTTTGCACAAAGCGTGCCCGAGGGAAAGCACTGGTATGGGCGCTGCGGCAGAACGAAGCCATTGTGTGTACGGTGGGAGCGTATGCTCTTGGTGCGCAGCAGGGCTATATGGCCTGCGGGCAGACGGCTGAGCCGCTGCGGGGGCAAGGCATTGGCGGCCGCATTATCGTACAGATGGCGAACGAACTGGCAGAAAACGGGCTTTGTCCGGTGTTTTTGTGTAAGCCGGAAAGAGTGCGGCTGTATACCCGCCTGGGCTTTACAAAGCTGGGCCAGCTGGCACAATATAAGATACAAGAACCCTGATAGGAAGGAATAAAAAGAACAAATGTCGATGTTGAACCAATTTTTTGATTTCAAGCCGGAAGTCCTCTCTCTGGACGAAAAGGCACTGGAAATGTGCGCACCTTATTTCCGCCATATGGAGGAGATCAGGGACTTTAACCAGCTCAAGATGCTCAAGGCCTTTTCGGATACGCAGATGTCCTCTACCGATATGCTGGGCACTACTGGTTACGGCCTGTGGGATACCGGCCGTGCCAAGCTGGAGCAGATCTTTGCCCATGTGATGGGCGCAGAGGATGCTCTGGTCCGCAGCCAGTTCATGAGCGGTACCCATACATTGGCAGTAGCACTGTTTGGCTTGCTGCACACGGGTGACACCCTGCTTGCCGCCACCGGCCGCCCCTATGACACGCTGGAAGGCGTGATCGGTCTGGACGGCAAGGGAAAAGGCACCGGCACCCTGATGGACTACGGCGTAAAGTACGACGAGGCTCCGCTTCTGCCGGACTTCACCCCGGACTATGCACTGATCGCACAAAAGGCACCGGGTGCAAAGGTATGCCATATCCAGCGCAGCCGCGGATACCTGCAGCGCAATGCATTTGATCTGGACACCATCCAGAAGATCGCAGATACTGCAAAGGCGGCAAATCCGGAAATCATTATCTTTGTGGACAACTGCTATGGTGAGTTCACCCAGACCAAGGAACCCTGCCAGGCCGGTGCAGATCTGGTGGTGGGCAGCCTGATCAAGAATCCCGGCGGCGGCATTGCTCCTACCGGCGGTTACATTGCAGGTCGGGCAGACCTGGTGGAAAAATGTGCATATCGCCTGAATGCTCCCGGCTTGGGCAAGGAGCTGGGCTGCACGCTGGATACGCCCCGGGATATGTATCTGGGTTTCTACTACGCCCCCGGTGTGGTATGCGAGGCCATCAAGACTGCGATCTATGCGCAGTGTATGCTGGAGCTACTGGGCAAAAAGCCCATCCCTCGTTACTGCGAAGATCACAACGACATCGTGACCTGCTTTGATGCCGGCACTGCGGAGGCTTTGATCGGCTTCTGTCGCGGTGTGCAGGCGGCAAGTCCGGTGGATAGCTATGCCGCTCCGGAACCCTCGCCGGAACCCGGTTATACCGATGAGGTCATTATGGCAAGCGGCAGCTTTACCCAGGGCAGCACCATCGAGCTTTCCTGCGATGGTCCGCTGCGTGAGCCGTACACCTGCTATCTGCAGGGCGGCCTGAACTTTGCAGCAAGCCGCGCAGGCGTGCTGCTGGCCATCCAGAACGCATACTTCCAGAACTAAATCATACAAAAGCGCCCCAGCCTTCTGCTCGTCAAAAGGCTGGGGTGCTTTATCGTTATAGAATTATTCGTTCTCCAGCAGAGGCAGACGGAGGGTGAAACAGCTGCCCTTGCCAACTTCGCTTTCCAATGTGATCTCGCCGTGGTGAAGATGGGCCAGCTCCTGTGCAATGGTCAGCCCCAGTCCGGTGGAGTCGTGCTTGGTGTTTGCAGTGGTGTGGAAATACCGGTCAAATACAGCAGCATGATCCTCTGGTGCAATGCCGCAGCCGGTATCCGTCACCTGCACCAGTGCGGTGTTTTCCGTCTGCAGAGCCTGTACGGTCACACAGCCTCCGGCGGGGGTGTAGTGGATGGCATTGGTAACAAGATTTTGCACGATCTGTTCCAGACGCAGAGTGTCGCCCCACACGGGCAATGCGGCCTGCACTGTGGTGCATAGCCGGATATTCTTTTTCTGCGCCTCGGCCTTACAGCCGTCACAGATGCGCTGGGTCACCTGGCCCAGCAGGACCCGGTCCTCATTGAGCAGGATCTGTTTCTGCTCCAGCTTTGCAGCCAGAAAGATCTCTTCAGTCAATTTGCGGACAAACTCCACTCGTTGCTGCAGGACAGGCAGCAGGGTGGGCAGGCTCTCCGGCGCAGCTTCCAGCGTTTCCAGCCCATTGCTGACAACAAACAGCGGACTGCGCAGATCATGAAAGATATTCAGCATCATGCTCTGGCGGGCATCACTTTCGTCCTGCAGTGCTTTTGTACGTTGTGCGACCCGCAGTTCCAGTTCCTGCGTCAGTTGCTCGGCACGGCTGAAGCCTTTTGCAAAGCGGCGGCACACATAGACAAGGCAGCCCATTGCAAAGGGAATATCGTAAATGCGGGCACAGCGGATCATATAAAATGCAAAGGATTCGGCGTTGCAGCCGATCCCGAGCGGGAGCAACAGGATCAGCATCCGCAGTCCGGTGGTGGGCAGATAGCCTGCCAGCAGGTATAACGAGGAGTGTTTGCCGATGGCATGGGTATAGGTGAGAAGAACAACAAGGCAAAGCATTTCAGCTGCCAGAAACCAATAACGAACCAGATAGTTGGGGCTGGAGGTCGGGAGCAAAAATAAAACAGAGGCAACTACAAGGAAAAGTGTGTTTTTTACCCTGGAACGGAAAAAGGAGAGGTGCGTCAGAGCGATGCACAGCCAAAAAGGGACCAGTACCGCAAAAGGAAAATAGATGCGGGCCAAAAATTGGCGCAGAGGTGTTGCGTCCAAAGGGGAAAGAAGGACGGTAAGGCCCCAAAAGAACATGACGGCGATGTACAGCAAAAAATATCCCAGCTCCTGTCGTGGTTTGAAGCGGAACAATGCAAGGATGCAGGCTCCCATGCTGACAAATACGGCCAGAGCTACGAGCTGGAGATTGGTGCGCAGGTTGATCCAGCGCCATGCAGTTTCGGTCGTAAGGAGCCATGCGGAGGGAGCGGTACTGCTGTGCAGGGTCAGTGTCCGGGTCTGCTCGCTGAGCAGAAAAAACTCGTCCAGTTCGCCCAGAGGCTCAAGAGAGGCGGGCGGGGCATCTTTGGGGCGCTGCTCAATGCACACTGCCAGACTCTGCCCGGCGGGCAGCGCGCTAAAACAGAACTGCCAGCACCCGGGGGAGACCTGCTCCCAGCCGATCAGTGCAGTACCGCTGGAAAGCTGTGCCGGCGTGGGAGTGCCGCCGTTTTTCAAAACAGGATACCGGTCGTTGGCCCAGATGCCGCCCAGTGCGATCAGGCCGACCAAAAGGATGGAAACGATCGAAAAACAAAGCCATTTCTTCCGCATGGAAACGCTCCTTTGCTGGTTATATCCGTTGCAATAGGCCAAAACAGATTGCAACATTTTATCAAATACGGTATACTGGATCCAGTATAGCAGATTTTGTGCAAAAAGGGGAGAGCAAACGCATGGTCCGTATCCTGCTGGTAGAAGACGACGAGCTGATCCGTGAGATGACCCGGAGCTTTTTGGCAGGCCAGAAAGAGTTTGAAGTGGTCTGTGCTGCGGATGGACAACAGGCACTGGCTTTGGCTCAGCAGCATTTTGATGTGATCCTGCTGGATATTCTGCTGCCGGACATCAACGGGATGCAGCTGTGTGAGCAGCTGCGCAGCAGTCACCATTGCCCGATCATTTTTACGTCCTGTCTGGATGATACCGACACCATCGTGCGGGCGCTGGAAATGGGCGGCGATGATTTTTTGACCAAGCCCTATCACAACAAGATCCTGCTGGCACGCATTATGGCAAACGTGCGCCGGGTGCAGATGGATGCTGCAGAGCCGCAGCTAAATGCCTACCATTGCGATGCATTCCGGCTGGATACCGATAGTCATACAGTGTTGTGTGGAACAGAGACAGTGCATCTGGCAGATATGGAATACCGCATCCTTAGCCTGTTTGTGCGCAATCCAAAGGTGTTTTTTACGGCAAATGAGCTGTATCAGAAGATCTGGGGCAAGGAGAGCCTGGGGGATGTGCGTACTGTGCAGGTACATATCCATAACCTGCGCCGCAAGGTAGAGCCGGACCCTGCAAAACCAGTCTATCTGCGCAATGTCTGGGGCAAAGGCTATGTCTTCTGTCCGGATGGAACAGAACCCTGAATACAAAAATAACAGCGCCGCAGAAAGTTCTGCGGCGCTGTTTCCCTCTATACACAAATATTGATCAGACTGCGCGCGGACGCACAGCAGGCAGCGGATCCATCACTGCAGGGTGCATCCCTTCGCGGTAATCCAGGTCGCCCTGATCCAAGCCGCGCAGCAGCACTTCGGCAGTGGCAATGTTGGTGGCAATGGGTACTCCATGCATATCGCACAGGCGCAGCAGGTTCTGCTCGTTCAGCCCGGAGCTGTCGGCCTTGAGCGGGTCACGGAAAAACAGGACCAGATCCACCTCATCGCAGGCAATGCGGGAAGTGATCTGCTGAACGCCGCCCAGCTTACCGGAGAGGCAGCAGTGGACAGAAAGGCCGGTCGCCTGTGCCAGCATCCGCCCGGTGGTGCCGGTAGCGATGACATGATTGCGGGAAAGGATGGCGCTGTAAGCAGTGCAGAACTGCAGCGCAAGCTCTTTGCGGGAGTCGTGCGCAAGAATGGCGATCGTCATGATGCTCTCTCCTTTATCGTTTTCTGTAGTATGTGCGGTGCACAGTGGTTTTATTCGACTGAAATTGCAGTGAAATCGTTATCAACTCTTACAATATAGTTTTACCGCTAAAAAACATAGATGTCAAGTGCTTTTTGAAAAAACTGTCAGAAAAATAAAATAAAGTCCGACTGTATCTTTGTGCTAAACGGAAAAATCTGGGATACAATCATCTATTTCTTGACAGAGTGTTTTTGCTAAAACTGAAATGGTATGCAAAAAGCTGTTCTTTATCCGCGAACAGACTTCCCGGAAACCTAAAAAAGAGCCCTGCGTGCAAACGCAGGACTCTTTTTGCTCTGGGTCGCTCAGCGGATCTGGCCGCTGCCGTGAATGATGTACTTATAGCTGCACAGCTCGCCCAGTCCCATGGGACCGCGGGCATGGAGCTTTTGGGTGGAAATGCCCATCTCGCACCCCAGACCAAATTCGCCGCCGTCGGTAAAGCGGGTGGAGCAGTTGACATAAACAGCGGCACTGTCTACCGCTGCTGTGAACAGGGCGGCGTGGCTGTCGGTCTGTGTCAGGATGGCTTCGCTGTGGCCGGTGGAGTGAGCTGCAATGTGGGCGATAGCCTGTTCCACATCGTCCACCACCTTAACGGCAAGGATGTAGTCCAAAAACTCGGTGTCAAAGTCTTTCTCGGTGGCAGCAGTGCCGGAAATGACCTCGGCTGCCCGTTCGTCCAGCCGCAGTTCCACCGGCTGCAGACCTTTTGCGATGCGGTCATCTACCAGCCGTCTGGCCAGCTTTGGCAAAAAGTCCGCAGCGATATCTGTATGTACCAGGCATACTTCCTCTGCATTGCAGACGCTGGGTCTGCTGGTTTTTGCATTTTCAATGATATCCAGTGCACGGGCCTGATCAGCAGTATCGTCCACAAAAATATGGCAGATGCCGGTACCGGTCTGGATGCAGGGCACTTTTGCGTTTTCTACGCAGGCACGGATCAGCCCGGCTCCGCCACGGGGGATAAGCAGGTCTACATAGCCTACAGCAGTCATCAGAGCGTTGGCAGATGCGTGGGTCGTGTCTTCGATCAGACACACAGCATCCTCCGGCAGGCCTGCCTCCTGCAGTGCCATGCGCAATGCCTTTACGATGGCGTTGGCACTGCGCCATGCTTCCTTGCCGCAGCGCAGTACGCAGGCGTTGCCGCTTTTGATAGCAAGAGCGGCAGCATCGCTGGTCACGTTGGGGCGGCTCTCATAGATGATGGCGATCACGCCCATAGGCACAGCAGTCTTTTCGATCACCATGCCATTGGGACGCTCTACGCGTTCCAGTACTCTGCCAACCGGGTCGGGCAGGTCGGCAACCTCCAGAATTCCTCTTGCCATTGCACCAATACGCTCTGGAGTAAGCGCCAGCCGGTCCAGCATGACTGCCGAGATACTTTCTTTTGCGGCTTCCATATCAGCAGCATTTGCGGCAAGGATCGCATCCATATTGGAAGGGGTGCAGAGCTGGTCGGACATTGCCCTTAATGCTCTGCGGCGGGTCTCACTGTCTGCAAGAGCCAGGGCAGACTTTGCACTGCGGGCAGCGTTCAGGATCTCCTGTGTTGTCATAAGCGTTCCTCCTCAGACAAGGTCGGGCTGATGCTGCCCGGCAAAACGGGTGCCGGCCGGCTTGCCAGCCGCAATGTCATACAGCAGTTCCGGGTGTGCGCCGTTGGCAATGACCATATCGGCACCGCTGCCAGTCACCATACGGGCGGCGCGGAGCTTGGTCGCCATGCCGCCGGTGCCCAGCGCAGAGCCGGCACCGTCTGCCAGAGCAAGAACTTCCGGGGTGATATCCTCTACCAACGGAATGAGCTTGGCGTCGCTGTGTGTATGCGGGTTTGCAGTGTACAGGCCATCGATGTCACTCAGCAGGACCAGAAGATCAGCGTGTGCGCAGCAGCTCACAATAGCGGCCAGGGTGTCGTTGTCGCCAATGGAGTTGATCTCATCGGTAGCAATGGTGTCGTTTTCGTTGATGATAGGCAATGCGCCCAGCTCCAGCAGGCGGGAGAGTGTGTTCTGAAAGTTGATCCGGCGGTCGGTGTGCTCTACATCTACGCCGGTGAGCAGGATCTGAGCAACCGTGTGATTGTAGGCATTGAACAGTCGGTCGTAAGTGTACATCAACTCGCACTGTCCGATGGCAGCACAGGCTTGCTTGGTGGTGGTATCTTTGGGGCGCGCAGGCAGGGACAGCTTTCCCACACCCATGCCAATGGCGCCGGAGGAGACAAGGATGATCTCATGTCCTTCGTTTTTCAGGTCGCTCAGCACCTTTACCAGCTGCTCAGTATGGCGGATGTTCAGCCGCCCGGTGGGGTAGGCCAGCGTGGAGGTGCCCACTTTTACTACGATGCGCATATCTTTTACCCCTTTCCCATTTCCTTGGTCTTGTCGTACGCAGCGATCACGGCATCCATCACAGCGCCGCGCAGGCCACATTCTTCCAACTTTCGGACTCCCTGGATCGTGCTGCCGCCGGGGCTGCACACGGCATCCTTGAGTGCGCCGGGGTGCTGACCGCTTTCCAGCACCAGCTTGGCACTGCCTAATACCATCTGTGCGGCATATTCCTGCGCCTTGGCCCGGGGCAGCCCGCAGGCCACACCGCCGTCGGCCAGCGCTTCGATAAACTGATAGACCCAGGCAGGGCCGCAGCCGGAGACGCAGCTGGCAGCATCGATCAGGTTTTCCGGAACAGCGTCCAGAAGGCCGGCCTGAGCCAGCAGACTGCAAAAACGTGCTTCTTCAGCGTCAGAAACGTCCTGACAACAATACTGGATCATGCCTTCTCCTACCGAAGCAGGTGTGTTGGGCATAATGCGGATGACAGGATACTCGCCGCCTGCCATCTCACGGATGCGTGTCATGGGCAGGCCGGCTGCCATCGTGCATAGCACAAAACGGTCGCTGCGCTGTGCCAGCACGGTGCGCAGCGGTTCCAGCAGCTCCTGCATCATCTGCGGTTTTACCGCCAGAAAGATCAGGCTGCAGTGCGCTGCGATCTCCTCGTTGGAGGCGGTTTTACAGCCCAGAGCAGCGGCCAGAGCATCTGCCTTGGCCGGAGTGCGGTTTGCCAGAAAAACAGTTTGCGGGGCGGTCGATCTGCAGACTGCCCGGGCAATGGCTCCACCCATGTTGCCACAGCCCAAAAATCCAATGGAATCCATCATCAAAATACCCCTTTCTCCATAATAAAAGAGTATAGCCCTCTATATCAAACCATTCTAAGCACCCCGGGGGATAAAATCAAGAGTTTTGCAGATTTTTTAAGGCTGCAGAATGGAGGAACTGTTGATTTTTTGGAAATCTGGCCCGAACTCGCTTGCAAAAGAAATGCCCCTGCATCGGAACCGGATACAGGGGCAGGGAAAACGGTTTAATTCTGTGCGGGGGGAGCTGCGGGGGTGGGATCCTCCGGATCACCATACTGCTTATGGTAGGCACTGAGCAGTTCCAGCTCGTTGTTCCGGCGCAGGCCGTGGATGACCAGCTTTTTGATGATGTCATAGATGACGGCAAACAGCGGTACGCCCACGATCATGCCCACAAAGCCCCACATGCCGCCGAACAGCAGGATGGAGAACAATACCCAGAAGCTGGACAGACCGGTGCTGTCACCCAGGATAGCCGGGCCGATCACGTTGCCGTCCAGCTGCTGCAGCACCAGGATGAACAGCAAAAACCAGACAGCCTTGATGGGGTCCTGGATCAGGATCAGAAGTGCGGAGGGAACCGCACCGATGAAAGGACCAAAGAAGGGGATGACGTTGGTAACGCCAACGATCACAGAGACCAGCAGTGCACTGGGGAACTTGAAGATCAGGCAGCAGATGTAGCACAGTACGCCGATAATGGCGGAGTCCACGATCTTGCCGATGATAAAACCGCCAAAAGTCTTGTCCACATACAGGATCTCATCAATGATCAGCTGAGCCCAATGAGGCTTGAAGATACTGTGGATCACAAGTTTGCCCTGCTGCGCAAAACGCTTGCGGCTGGCCAGCAGGTAGACAGCAACGATCACGCCGATGAGCAGGTTTTTCAGCACGGTGACAACATTCAGTACACCAATGCCAACACCGCTGACGATGCTCTGCATGGAGGGGATCAGGGTGCTCTTGACCCATTTGTCCAGATCGACGGTAACGGCCTGATAAGCTTTGTTGATGGTGTCCATCACCAGCTCATTGTTGACCAGGACCGACTGTTCGTTGACCCAGGCCACGAACTCCGGCAGCTTTTGCTGCATGGTGTAATACAGGGAAGTAACGCTGGTGATCAGCTGCGGTACGATCATCATGACCAGTGCGTAGATGATCAACAGACCAAACAACAGGGTGGCAATGATGGACAATGCGCTGATCAGGCTCTTGAATTTTTCAGGGATGAACCGCTGCAAAAAGTTCTCCACCGTGTTACAGACGGGTTTGAGCAGGTAGGCGATGACAGCACCGTAGATAAACGGCATAAGAATATCGGTCAGCGTGGAGATCGCAGAGCCAAAGCTGTCGAACCGGTAGAGCAAAAAGAAAAACAGGATGCTGAGTGTGATCGCGCCAAAACCAGCAAGCATGGCGTACACATAGGGTTTGATGTGCGGTCTTTTGTCCATCATGAGTAGTAACTCCGTTCCTGTTGTGGGCGGCAGAAAGATCCACAACGCTTGTTAAATCAAATGTGCTCTGCCCATTTAGCTGCATAAAACAGCCTTTGATACTTATTATAAACGATTCTTGCTAAAAGTACATAAAAGAATTGTAAATTTTGCAAATCGTGCCAGTGTTCGCCATGGAGGCACTGTGCGTTGGCACAAAAATGGGCGGAGGGGGCACAAAGCGGCAGCATTTAAGGGATTGGATCTGCCTGAAAGTACGAAGGTAAGAAGCTTTTTATAAGGCGGTTTTTTGATGCCGTGCTGCGTTGCTCCTATAAAAAGTTTGACAAACTACCTGGAACGTGTTTTACTAGAACAAATGGAAGAAAAGAACAGCAGCCAAGCCTGCTTTTGCTCCGGGAACACCCGGAGATCTGCGGAGGCGATACCGCACAGATGAAGGAGACGATAGTATGTCGATCGCAATTTACCCGGGTTCGTTCGATCCTGTCACAAAAGGACATCTGGATATCATCAAGCGTGCTGCGCGCATCAACGATCAGTTGATCGTAGCGGTGCTTATCAACAGCGCAAAACGACCGCTGTTTACCGTGGAAGAACGGGTAGCGATGCTGGAAGAATGCTGTAAGGATATGCCGAATGTTACGGTCGAAAGCTTTGACGGTCTGACTGTGGAGTTTGCCAAAAAGAAGCATGCATCGGTCATGGTGCGTGGGCTGCGTGCTGTAACGGATTTTGAAAATGAGATCCAGCTTGCGCACACCAATCATGCACTGATGCCGGGGATCGAAACAATGTTTTTGGCTACCAGTATCCGTTGGAGTTATCTGTCCTCTACCATTGTAAAAGAGGCGGCCCGTTACGGCAGCGATATCAGCAAGTTCGTTACACCCAATGTGGAAAAGGCGGTCAAGGAAAAATACGCACAGATGAATCTGCAAGGTGACATTTAAAACGCAGGAACGTCTGTAAAGATGGGAAAAAGAAAATAAACGATTTGAAACGGTCCTTCGGGGCCGTTTTTTTGTTGCAGAAAATGTGAGGTTGAGATGCTTTGTGACGAAGACGTTGCGATAAAATTGTTAAAAGTGACGAAAACGCAAGGAAAAATATGGTCGAAATGCCTCTATGCCGGCAAAAAATACTTAAAAAATGTCCAAAAAAGGTTGACGAGAGGACGGAGATGTGATATTCTTGTGACGAAACAGTTGCACATAAAGTGCGCAAAAGTTGCAAAAGTGAGATAATTGAGTGTTGGTCGGCACAGTACATATTTCAGATGATCGACCCGACAATGGAGGAACCCCCGATAATGAAACTGAAAATGAACTGTGTTAAAATGATCGCGGCAACGGCCTTATCAGTAGCGCTGCTGCTGTGCGGCAAGGCACCGGTACAGCTGATGACCGCAAATGCAGCAGAAGCGGAACAGGAAAATTCCTTTTTCTCGTCGGCATCTTATGAGGAAGAGTTCCTTTATCTGGTCAATCAGGAGCGTGCTGTCAACGGTCTGCCTCCGCTGGTTTTGGGTGATGACGCACATAATGCGGCAGCCAACATCCGCGCAGAGGAGCTGAGCGTACAGTATTCCTACATCCGCCCCAATGGCGAGCGCGATTTTACTGTTTTTGAAGAAAACGGCATTCATGATATCTCGGTTGGCGAAAACTATATTGCGGGCTGCTCCACGCCGGAGTCTGCCATGAACGAGTGGCTCAAGCTGGATTTTGCCGCAGAGCGCATCCTGAGCACTGAGGCTACCACGGTCAGCGTAGGCAGCTATGAGGGCGGCGCTTACCGTAATTATTGGGTCTTGATCTTCTCTTATCCGGAAAATTCTTACGGCGAGGATTTCCGCCAGGAGGTTTTGGAACTGGTCAATGTGGAACGTGCAAAGAACGGTCTGGTTGCTCTGGAAATGGGCGATGAAAAGCTGACGGCTGCTGCACAGATCCGTGCACAGGAGATCGCGGTGGCTGAATCTCACACCCGTCCCAACGGCACCTCCTGCTTTACTGTGCTGAAAGAGTGCGGCGTGGCCGATTCGGCTGCCGGCGAAAACGCTGCCTGGGGCAGTGTTTCTCCGCAGGAAGTTGTGGCGGCATGGATGAACTCTGAAGGCCACCGGGCAAACATCCTCAACCCGGATGCCCGCAAAATGGGCGTTGGTTATTACTACGATGGCACCAGCCAGTGGGGTCACCAGTGGATTCAGCTCTTTACAAAATAAGTTGATATAAGCACCGGTCGTCCTGCGTGGGCGGCCGGTATTTTTATTTGCTTGCACAAATATGGTTTTATGTTATACTAATTTTATAGTATCAGCAGGAGGGGACCTACTGTGGAAGATTACCGCACCATCCGGGGCACTGCCATCGGAGAATATGAGGAAAAAAAGAGCAAGTTTATTGCGCAGCTCTCTTTTGCGGACAGCGAGGAAGCCGCTGTTGCGTTTTTGGAAAAAGTTCGTGCCGAAAACCGTACGGCACGGCATAATGTCTATGCGTACCGTCTGCGTGCGGGCAACCGGGAACGCTACTCCGATGATGGCGAGCCGGCCAAGACGGCGGGCACGCCGGCTCTGGAGGTGCTGCAGCATAGCGGTCTGACCGACCTGATCGTGGTGGTCACCCGGTATTTTGGAGGAGTGCTGCTGGGTACCGGCGGGCTGGTGCGTGCTTATACCACGGCGACAGCCCGTGCACTGGAAAACGCTGAGGTGGTCACAGTGCGCAGCGTAATAGAGCTGGCCGTGACGGTGGACTATGCCCTGTACGAGCGGGCATCGCTGCTGATCGACGGGGCAGGGGCCAAGCAGTCTGCGCCGGAATTTGCAGACCGTGTCACCCTGCGCTGGCAGATGCCGGAACACACCGAGCAGCCGCTGTTGGAACAGCTGCGGGAGCTGACCCGTGGTGCTGCACAGGTGAGTGTTTCGGACCCGTTTTACGCACCATTTTAAAAATCAAAGTATTTTTTGCAAAGCGACAGGGTAATTCCCCCTTCGACAGGCCGAGTGTGTTACAATTGCTGCAGCGCAGCAGTTGGGATCGGCTGCGTACGGGAGGGGAGGCGAAAAAGGAGGGAACAGCATGGATGTAAGGCAGCGGACCGAACAGATCGAGCGTATGACCCTTGCTTCCTGGGCGACGTTCAGTGATGCCAGCAGAGGCCGTGTGGTGCCGGAGCCGCAGGACCCGCTGCGTCCGGTGTTCCAGCGGGACCGCGACCGGATATTGCATTGCAAGGCGTTCCGGCGTCTCAAGCAGAAGACACAAGTGTTCCTTTCGCCGGAGGGCGATCTTTACCGTACCCGCCTGACCCATACGCTGGAGGTGGCGCAGATCGCCCGCACCATCGCCCGGGCTCTGCGGCTGAACGAGGACCTGACGGAAGCAATCAGTCTGGCGCATGATTTGGGACATACGCCCTTTGGGCACGCAGGCGAGCGTGCGCTGGATCAGCTCTGCCCCGGTGGGTTCAAGCACTATGTGCAAAGCCTGCGGGTGGTGGACAAGCTGGAAAAAGAGGGCCGGGGCCTGAACCTGAGCTGGGAGGTGCGCAATGGCATCGTCACCCATACAAAGGGAATCTGGGCAGCTACGCCGGAAGGCTGCATCGTGCGGCTGGCAGACCAGATCGCATTTGTGAACCACGACATCGAGGATGCTGTTCGTGCAGGAGTGCTGGATGCAGATGCCTTGCCGCAGGATTGCACGGCAGTGCTGGGGCAGACCAAGTCGCAGCGAATTGCGGCCATGATCAACAGCATCGTGGCAAACAGCGATACTTCTGTGGCGGTTGGCGCACAGGAACAGGAAGCATTTATGGCGCTGAAGGCGTTTATGTATGAGACGGTCTATGTGGACAGGACAGCAAAGCAGGAAGAACAAAAAGTTGATCAGTTGATCGCACAATTGTATGAGTACTACCTGACCCATGTGGACCAGATGTCCAACTTTTATGTGCAGCTTGCTTATCAGGAGGGCAGAGACCGTGCTGTGACCGACTATATCAGCGGCATGAGCGATGAGTTTGCTATCCGTACATTTGAACAGCTGTTTGTGCCGCAAAAGTGGCACGTTCTCTAAAACTGGAAAGGTCGTTTGAAAGATCCATGATCCCACATGAATATATCGAGGAACTGACCCGCCGTACGGATATCGTTGATCTGGTCGGCAGCTATGTACAGCTCAAACGCAAGGGACGGCTGTATGGCGGTCTGTGTCCGTTTCACAGCGAAAAATCGCCGTCGTTTTATGTTTACCCGGACACCCAGAGCTTTTATTGCTTTGGCTGCGGTGCGGCAGGCGATGCCATCAGTTTTGCGAAAAAAATCAACAATATCGAATATGTCGAGGCGGTCAAACTGCTGGCGGCACGGGCAGGTATGCCGGAACCGCAGGAGGATGACAAGACCGGACGGCTGCGCAGCCGTCTGCTCTCTATGAATAAGGAGGCAGCCCGCTTTTTCCATGCTTGTCTGAACTCGACGGTGGAAGAAGCGCGGCAGGCCCGTGCCTACTGGCGGCGTCGCGGTCTGGACGATAAGACCATCGTTCGGTTTGGGCTGGGTTATGCGCCCAACGATGGACAGGCTCTGTATCAGTATCTGCGCGACAAGGGCTATAACCAGCAGGAGCTGGATGCCAGCGGCCTGTTCAAACGCAGTCAGTCCGGGCGGTTCTACTGCCTGTTCTGGAAACGTGTGATGACCCCGATCTTTGATCTGCGAGGCAATATCATTGCTTTTGGCGGCCGTGTGCTGGACGACTCCAAGCCCAAATATGTCAACAGCCCGGAAACGTTGGTCTACCACAAGTCCGATACGGTATTTGCGCTGCAGATCGCCAAGCGCAGCGCAGTGCGCAGGTTCGTTCTGTGCGAAGGCTACATGGATGTGATCAGTATGCATCAGGCAGGCATTGATACCGCAGTATGTGCTTGCGGTACGGCATTGACGGCAAATCAGGTGCGGCTGCTGGGAGAGTATGCCGACGAGGTCATCTTGTGTTACGACTCGGACGAGGCGGGCCAAAAAGCAACCCTGCGCTCGCTGGAGCTGTTCCGCAACAGCCCGGTCAAGGTGGGCGTTTTGCAGATCCCAGGTGCAAAGGACCCGGACGAGTACATCAAAAAGTACGGATCGGAACGATTCAAGGCTCTGCTGGATGCGGTGGGCAATGCACTGGATTTCCGGATGAAGCGGCTGCGGGACCAATACGATCTTTCGCAGGACAGCCAGCGGCTGCAGTACATCAAGGATGCAGTGGAGATGCTGGCCGAACGCTCAAACCCTACGGAACAGGAAGTCTATGCGGGGCGGCTTGCGGAGGAGACCAATATCTCCAAAACCGCCATTATGACCCAACTGACGGCTGCGGTAAAAAAAGCAGGCGGAAAGCGGCGCCGGGAACAAAACCGGGAACTGCTCAAATCGGGCGAGATGGACCAGATCAAGGTGCCGTATCAGGCGGGCGGTGCACAGGCGCTGGGCATTGCCAGTGCACAACAGCGTCTGCTGGCAGCAATGCTGCGGGAACCGCAGTATATCGACCTGGTGCGGGGACAGGTGAACGCAGAACAGTTTATCCTCCCGCAGCAAAAGGAACTGTTTGACGCAATGCTGCTTTGCCGTACTCAGGGGGTAGAGGTGAGTCTGACGACCCTGCGCAACTATGCTGGCGAAGAAGCATTGAATGAATTAGCAAAACTTGCGGCACAATACAGCGATGTGAATTGTACTCCGGAGGACATCCGGTTGTACCTGGACCGCATTGCCCGTGGTGTGCCGGTGGCATCCAAGGCGGCAGCAATGTCCGGAGATGAGATCAACCGTTATCTCCAGTCGATGCGTGAAAAAAAGCAGGGAACTGCCCAACAGGACGACTGAGCCCCGCTTTCCCCTCCGGCTGGAGCAGGAGAGGAAAGGAGCAGGGAAGATGCGGAAAATGTCGCAAACAGAAGAACTGGTGAAAAATCTGGCCGCAAGCGCAACACGCAGACCGCTGACGATGGAGCAGCTGGATCGTGCCATGCAGGAGCAGGATTATGATCTGACACAGCTGGAAGAACTGTGCGCCGCACTGGAAACGCAGGGGATCCGCCTTGCGGAGGAGCCGCAGGAAGATCTGGCTGCGCTGGATGATGCACAGATCGGCAGGCTGGAACAGGAACTTTCGGCAGAAGGCGTGGCGCTGGACGATCCGGTAAAGACTTACCTGAAAGAAATTGGCCGTGTGCCGCTGCTGACGGCACAGCAGGAAAGTGAGCTTGCTCAGGCAGCCCGGGAGGGGAGCGAGGATGCTCGCCGTCAGCTGAGTGAAGCGAATCTGCGGTTGGTGGTGTCGGTTGCAAAACGCTATGCGGGGCGTGGACTGCCGTTTCTGGATCTGATCCAGGAAGGGAATCTGGGCCTGATGAAAGCAACGGAAAAGTTTGAGCCGGAACGTGGATTCAAGTTCTCCACTTATGCTACATGGTGGATCCGGCAGGCAATCACCCGGGCGATCGCAGACCAGGGACGGACCATCCGTATCCCGGTGCATCTTGTGGAGAGCATCAACCGGGTCAAAAAAGCGACGGGAGATCTGCTGCGCACCAATGGCAGGGAGCCGACAGTGGAGGAGATCGCAGTCCGGCTGGATATGGAACCGGACCGTGTGCGGGAGCTGATGCAGCTTGCACAGGATCCCATCAGCCTGGAAACACCGGTGGGCGAGGAAGAAGATGCTCATCTGGAGGATTTTATCCAGGACGAGGAGGCGGGCATTCCGGCGGATGAGGCTGGACGGCAGCTGCTGCGCCGGGAGCTGCTCAATGTTCTTAAAAGCCTGACTCCAAGGGAAGAACGGGTGATCGCACTGCGGTTTGGGCTGGAGGATGGACGTTCCCGCACATTGGAAGAACTGGGCCGGGAATTTAATGTGACACGGGAGCGTGTTCGGCAGATCGAAGCGAAGGCGCTGCGCAAACTGCGCCATCCCAGCCGGGCTAAACGGCTGCGGGACTATTTGGACGAGTGATGGATACAAGCACCGCTGCAGAGCAGAGGCTCTGTGGCGGTGCTTTTTACTTTATAAGGACTGGAGACAAAAGTCATACCTTGAAATACAAGAGACAAGATAGACAAAATGCACAACGGCGTTTTGGTCAGGAACGTGAAAAATAAAAAAATCAAGACGAAAAACGAACAAAACTTACACGCTGCCGGGCGTTTTGCGATTGAAATCAAAAACAAAAGAAAATCACGAAAAATCCGAAAAATGGCTTGACAACTAGACTTTTTGGTTGTATACTAAGTCAGTATCACATAATGGACTAGTGCGCCAAAAAGGGAAGTGCGACGGGGTCGGCCGAAAGGCCGAAAACACAAAGTTTGTGAAAAACGCCGAAACGCTGCCTGTGACGCGGGTCAAATTATGTGTGTCTGCTCAAATTTGATCCGTGTATACGACATCCCGTAGAGTATAAAAGTAAGGAGTGGTTGATTTTATGATGAAAGTCAAGCCCGTAAAGCTCGGCAAAACCGAGCGCATGAGCTTCTCCCACATCGACGAAGTCATCAGTATGCCGAACCTGATCGAGGTTCAGAAGAACTCGTATCAGTGGTTCCTGGACGAAGGCCTGAAGGAGGTCTTCCACGATATCGGCACCATTGAGGACTACACTGGCAATCTGGCACTGAGCTTTGTGGACTTCCGCCTGGATAAGGAACCGAAGTACAGCATTAAAGAGTGCAAAGAGCGTGACGTTACCTATGCAGCACCCCTGCGTGTCACTGCCCGTCTGCTGAACAAGGAGACTGGCGAGGTGAAGGACCAGGAGATCTTCATGGGCGACTTCCCCCTGATGACCGATGCCGGCACCTTTGTGATCAACGGTGCAGAGCGTGCGATCGTCAGCCAGCTGGTCCGTTCTCCCGGCGTGTTCTACGGCGATGCTAAGGATAAGGTCGGTAATGACCTGTACAGCGCTACCATGAACCCCAACCGCGGTGCCTGGCTGGAGTATGAGACCGACGCTTCCAATGTGTTCTATGTCCGTATCGACAAGAACCGCAAGATCCCTGTTACCGTGCTGTGCCGTGCACTGGGCATGTCCTCTGACGAGGAGATCCTGAGCTACTTTGGTGACGATGAGCGTATTCTCGCTACCCTGGAAAAGGACACCACGAAGAACAAGGACGAAGGCCTGCTGGAAGTTTACCGCAAGCTGCGCCCGGGCGAGCCTCCCACGGTGGAGTCCGCTACCAGCCAGATCAATATGCTGTTCTTCGACCCGCGCCGTTACGACCTGTCCCGTTTCGGCCGTTATAAGATGAACAAGAAGCTGGCACTGGCTCGTCGTATCGCTGGCCATGTTGCAGCTGAGAACGTCATTGATCCGCTGACCGGCGAGATCCTGATCGAGGAAGGCGCAAAGATCACCCGCGCAATGGCTGAAAAGGCTGACAACGCCGGTGTCAATGTTGTTGTGCTGCGCGTAGAGGATAAGAATGTCCGTGTTGTGACCAACGGCTGTGTCGATGCACAGAACTTCTTCTCCTTTGATGTTAAGGAGTGCGGCATCAACGAGCGCTGCTCCTTTGCTGAGATCCGCAAGATCCTGGATACCACTTCTGATGTGGAAGAGCAGAAGGAGATGCTGCGCCGCAATCACGATCTGCTGATCGGCCGCACTGTCACCACCGACGATATCTTCTCCTCTATCAACTACCTGAACGGCCTGGCTCATGGCATTGGCACTGTTGATGACATTGACCACCTGGGCAACCGCCGTATCCGCAGTGTTGGCGAGCTGCTGCAGAACCAGTTCCGCATCGGCTTCTCCCGTATGGAGCGCGTCATTCGTGAGCGCATGACCCTGCAGAGCCAGGATCAGAGCGTTATCACTCCGCAGGCACTGATCAATATCCGTCCTGTGGTTGCTGCTATCAAGGAGTTCTTCGGCTCCTCTCCGCTGTCTCAGTTCATGGACCAGAACAACCCTCTGGCTGAGCTGACCCACAAGCGCCGTCTGTCTGCTCTGGGTCCCGGCGGTCTGAGCCGTGACCGTGCAGGTTTCGAAGTCCGTGACGTTCACTACAGCCACTACGGCCGTATGTGCCCCATCGAGACTCCTGAAGGCCCCAACATCGGTCTGATCTCCTATCTGGCATCTTATGCTAAGATCAACGAGTACGGCTTTATCGAGGCACCGTACCGCAAGGTCAGGAAGACCTACGACGAGACCGGCAAGCTGATCGAACAGGTCGTGACCGATGAAGTCGAATATATGACTGCTGACGTCGAGGATGAATACGTTGTTGCACAGGCAAATGAGCCTCTGGATGAGAACAAGCGTTTTATCCGCTCCCGTGTTTCTGCCCGCCGCCGTGACGAGATCCTTGAGATCGACACTGAAAAGGTCGATTACATGGACGTTTCGCCCCGCATGATGGTTTCTGTTGCAACTTCCTGCATCCCCTTCCTGGAGAACGATGACTGTAACCGTGCTCTGATGGGTTCCAACATGCAGCGTCAGGCAGTGCCTCTGATGGTCACCCAGCAGCCTCTGGTCGCTACCGGTATGGAGTACAAGGCTGCGACCGACTCTGGTACCGCTGTTCTGGCAAAGAACGATGGTATCGTTGAAAAGATGGATGCAGACCACGTTGTCGTGCGCAATGAGCAGGGCGTGCTGGAGGATTATCCTCTGGTCAAGTTTGCCCGTTCCAACGCAGGCACCTGCATCAATCAGCGCCCCATCGTTGAGGTGGGTGAGACCGTTAAGGCTGGCCAGGTGCTGGCAGACGGTCCTGCAATGCGCAATGGCGAGATCTCTCTGGGTAAGAACGCCCTGATCGGCTTCATGACCTGGGAGGGCTACAACTACGAGGACGCCGTCCTGCTGAACGAGAAGATCGTGCGTGAGGACGTTTACACCTCTATCCACATTGAGGAATACGAGACTGAGAGCCGCGACACCAAGCTGGGACCTGAGGAGATCACCCGTGATATCCCCAACGTCTCTGAGGATGCGCTGAAGGATCTGGACGAGCGCGGTATCATCCGCATCGGTGCCGAGGTCAAGAGCGGTGATATCCTGGTTGGTAAGGTCACTCCCAAGGGTGAGACCGAGCTGACCGCTGAGGAGCGCCTGCTGCGTGCGATCTTTGGTGAGAAGGCACGCGAGGTCCGCGACACCTCTCTGCGTGTGCCCCACGGCGCATACGGCATCATCGTGGATGTCAAGGTCTTTAC